>NZ_JAHOPB010000001.1:2100000-2325000 GCF_019039055.1 Reyranella humidisoli | reverse complement strand
CGAGAAGCTCCAGTCGCTCCTGAAGAAGCGGCGCCTCGCGGTGGGCGAGACCATCGAGCTCACGATGCAGACGATGCCGGACCAGCCCGATGCCCCGCGCGTGCTTGCATTGTCGGTCCGGCCTCAACCCGAGCGGGAGTACATCGTCAGCCGCAAAGACGACGGCACCTACGATGCCGAGGAGAAAATCTACAAGGTCAGCCCGCGCATCGTGCGCGTCGAGGGCGAGCGCGACGGTTCGCTGCAGCAGAGCGGGATCAAGGCCGGTGCGCCGTCGGCGGCGATGATCGAGTTCGTGCGCGCCCTGTCCTACGACGTCGACTTCCAGCGCGAACTGAAGCAGGGGCAGAAGTTCACCGTCCTGCTCGAGCAGCTCGTGACGAGCGACGGCAAGGTCACCCATCCCGGTCGCCTGCTCGCCGGCGAACTCAAGCTCCTGAAGCGCACCGTCACCGTGATCCGCTACCGCCCCCAGGGTGGCGCCGATGGCTTCTACAACCCGCAAGGCGAGAGCGTTGTGCGCTCTTTCCTGCGCACGCCGATGGACGCCTCGCGCATCACCTCGCGCTTCGGCATGCGCGAGCACCCCATCCTGGGCTTCAGTGCATTGCACGCGGGCGTGGATTTTGCGGCGCCTTCGGGCACGCCGATCCTGGCCGCCGGCACCGGAAAGGTCGTGTCCGCGGGACCCAATGGCGGCTATGGACTCTACGTCAGGTTGCAGCATACGCACGACGTCGCGACGGCCTATGCCCACATGTCGCGCATCGGCCCGGGCATCAAGCCGGGCGTTTCGGTGCGCCAGGGACAGGTGATCGGCTTCGTCGGATCGACCGGCATGTCGACCGGCCCGCACCTGCATTACGAGTTCCTGAAGGGCGGCAAGCACGTCAATCCGCTCACCCAGAAGTTCGCCATGCGCGGCACCGTGGGGGCCAAGGACGCGGCGCGCTTCCAGGTGCTGGCCCGGCAGTACCTCGCGCAACTCAAGAGCGCGCCGGTCGCCGGCGAGGTCGAAAAGCCCGCGGAAACCAAGCCCGCACCAAAGAAAACGGCGCAGGCTCCAAAAGAACCCGCGCCGTCTCAGGTCGCCAAAGGCGACTAGTCTTTAGTCGGCGGCGTCGCTCATCACGCGCTCGCCGCCGACCGTCAGCTCGCCGTTCTCGACGCCGACCTCGACGGTATCGCCGTCGCCGATCCTGCCCTCGAGAAGCTGCGTCGCCAGCGGATTCTGCAGGCTGCGCTGGATCACCCGCTTGAGCGGCCGCGCCCCGTAGACCGGGTCGTAGCCCCTGTTGGCGAGCCACTGCAGCGCCTTGCCGTCGATCTTCAGCTCGATCTTGCGATCGGCCAGCAGCTTCAGCAGCTTCTGCATCTGGACTTCGACGATGTCCGTCATGTGCGCCCGGCTCAGCCGGTTGAACAGCAGGATCTCGTCGAGGCGGTTCAGGAACTCGGGCCTGAAAGCCCGCCGCACCTCCTCCATGACCTGCTCGCGCACCGATTCGGTGGGCTCGCCGTCCTTCAGGGCCGCCAGATGGGAGCTGCCGAGATTGGACGTCAGGATGATCAGCGTGTTCTTGAAGTCGACCGTGCGGCCCTGCCCGTCGGTCAGGCGACCGTCGTCAAGCACCTGCAGCAGCACGTTGAACACGTCCGGATGCGCCTTCTCGACCTCGTCGAACAGGATCACCTGGTACGGCCGGCGCCGCACCGCCTCGGTGAGCACGCCGCCCTCGTCGTAGCCGACATAGCCCGGCGGCGCGCCGATCAGGCGGCTCACGGAGTGCTTCTCCATGAACTCGCTCATGTCGATGCGCACCATCGCGGTGTCGTCGTCGAACAGGAACGCCGCGATCGCCTTGGTGAGCTCGGTCTTGCCGACACCCGTGGGGCCGAGGAACAGGAACGAACCGATCGGACGGTTCGGGTCCTGCAGGCCTGCCCGGGCGCGACGCACCGCGTTCGCCACGGCCACGACGGCCTCGTCCTGGCCGATCACCCGCTTATGGATCTCCTCTTCCATGCGCAGGAGCTTGGAGCGCTCGCCTTCCAGCATCTTGTCGACGGGCACGCCGGTCCACCGCGACACGACGGCCGCAATGTCCTCGGGCATGACCTCTTCCTTCACGCCCTTGCCACCCGCGACCTCGTGGGTCTCGGCCTCCTTGAGCTTCTTCTCGAGGTCGGGGATCACGCCGTAGGCCAGTTCGCCGGCCTTGCCGAGTTCGCCGCGCCGCTGCGCGATGTCGAGTTCGGAGCGCGCCTTGTCGAGCTGCTCCTTCACCTTCTGCGAGTCGGCAAGCTTGTCCTTCGCGGAAGTCCACTGCGCCGTCAGCGCGGCCGACTTCTGCTCGAGTTCCGACAGCTCCTTCTCGAGACGCTCGAGACGGTCGCGCGACGCCTGGTCGCTCTCCTTCTTGAGCGCTTCCTTCTCGATCTTGAGCTGCATGATGCGCCGGTCCAGCTCGTCCAGCGCCTCGGGCTTGCTGTCGACCTGCATGCGGATGCGGCTCGCCGCCTCGTCCATCAAGTCGATCGCCTTGTCCGGCAGGAACCGGTCGGCGATGTAGCGATTGGACAAGGTCGCGGCGGCCACGATCGAGGAGTCGGCGATCCGGACGCCGTGATGCAGCTCGTACTTCTCCTTGAGGCCGCGCAGGATCGAGATCGTGTCCTCGACCGTCGGCTCGGCCACGAAGACCGGCTGGAAGCGCCGCGCCAGCGCGGCATCCTTCTCGATGTGCTTGCGGTACTCGTCGAGCGTCGTGGCGCCCACACAATGCAGTTCGCCGCGCGCCAGGGCGGGCTTCAGCATGTTGGAGGCGTCCATCGCGCCGTCGGCCTTGCCGGCGCCGATCAGCGTGTGCAACTCGTCGATGAAGACGATGATCTCGCCCTCGGCCGAAGAGATTTCCGACAGCACGGCCTTGAGCCGCTCCTCGAACTCTCCCCGGAACTTGGCGCCCGCGACCATCGAGCCGAGGTCGAGCGACATCAGCTTCTTGTTCTTGAGCGATTCCGGCACGTCGTCGTTCACGATGCGCAGCGCGAGGCCCTCGGCGATGGCAGTCTTGCCAACGCCCGGCTCACCGATCAGCACCGGATTGTTCTTGGTGCGGCGGCTCAGCACCTGGATGGTCCGGCGGATTTCCTCGTCACGACCGATCACCGGGTCGAGCTTGCCGTCCCGCGCGGCCTGGGTGAGGTCGCGCGCATACTTCTTCAGCGCGTCGTAGCTGTCCTCGGCCGACGCCGAGTCGGCAGTCCGGCCCTTGCGCAGCTCCTGCACGGCCTTCTCGAGCGCCTGGGGCTTCACGCCACCCTTGGCGAGCGCCTCGGCCGCCTCGGTACCCTTGGCGAGCACCAGCGCGACCAGCATGCGCTCGACCGTGACGAACGAATCGCCGGCCTTCTCGGAGATGGTCTCGGCCTGGTCGAACAGGCGCGCGGTCTCGGGCGCCAGATAGATCTGGCCGGAGCCCTGGCCCTCGACCTTGGGCTGCTTGGCGAGATTGGCTTCGACGGCGCGATAGACCGCGCGTGAATCGCCCCCCGCGGCGGCGATGAGGTTGGCTGCGAGGCCTTCCGGATCGTCGAGCAGGACCTTCAGAACGTGGTCTGGAATGAGCCGCTGATGGCCCTCGCGAAGCGCCATCATCTGGGCGCTCTGCAGGAAGCCCCGCATGCGTTCGGTGTATTTTTCCTGATTCATACTCAACCCTTTCCTTTACGCCCCCGTCGAGCGGCGGGCGGAAGAGCGGACCCTCATTGGAGGCGTCCTGAAGGCGATATGGGATCAGATTTGCGACGTACAAGACCTCAGATTCCGTGCGGCTTTCGCCTCCTGGAAACGTGGGTTAAGAACGCCGCCGACCAAGATTTGGAGGTACTGGAATGTCTGGCGGACACGGCCACGTCGACAGCTCGAACAAGAAGATCGCTTTGCTGGTGGCGATCCTCGCCGCCCTGCTGGCGGTTTCGGAAATGGGCGGCAAGAGCTCGCAGACGAACGGGCTCTCGAGCCACATCGACGCCTCCAACCTGTGGTCGTTCTTCCAGTCCAAGACCATCCGGCAGACCACGCTGAGGACTGCCGCCGAAGAGGTGGAGGCCACGTTCAAGGACAGCCCGGACACCGTGCCACCCGCCCTCAAGGCGCAGGCCGAGCGGTGGCGCCAGACGGCACAGCGCTACGATACCGAGCCCGACACCAACGAGGGCCGCAAGGAACTGGCGGCGCGCGCCAAGCTCAAGGAAGCACATCGCGACCGGTCGATGGCCGCCTATCACATGTTCGAATACGGCTCGGCCTGCTTCCAGCTCGCCATCGTGCTGGCCGGCGCCGCCGCCCTCACCGCGGTCGTCTGGCTGACCTTCCTGTCGGCCGGCCTGGGTGTGCTCGGCCTGGGCTTCACGGTGCTGGCCTTCGTCGCACCAACCTTGATCCACCTTTAACCCCCTCCCCACGAAAAACGCCCGCAGGCGGCTGCCGGCGGGCGTTCTTTCGGGATTATCAGGGGCTGACGGTCAGGCGCGCCGGCCGCCGTTCGCAGGGACGAATTCCGGAACCTCGGGCTGTTCGTCGATCGCCGGGTCATTGCCGCCGGTCGCATTGCGGCCGTTCTGCAGGAACGCCACGCCGTTGAGACCCGGTTCGGCCTCGCCTTGATCGTCGCGATCACGGTCGCGATCGTTCGGACGATAGTCGTTCTGGCGGCGATCGTTCTGGCGCTGATTGCCCTGGCGATGCTCACCCTGGCGGTTATCGCCTTGGCGGTTATCGCCCTGCCGGTGCTCTGAAGAGCGATGCTCCGGGGGGGCCTGCTCGCTGCGGTCGCCGGACTGGTTGTCTCCGCCGTTCGGCTGCTGGCCTCCGGACTGGCCCTGCTGCGGCTGGCCGGACTGCTGCCCCTGCGGGCCGGGTTGCCCTGGTTGCTGGCCGTCCTCGCCGCCTTCCCAGCCCTGGTTGCGCGACACGAAGCCACCCATGGACTGGATCACGCGGAAATAGTGGTCGGCGTACTGGTAATAGGCTTCGGCCAGGATGCGGTCGCCGGAAGAGGCGGCCTCGCGAGCCAGCGACTGGTATTTGTCGAAGACCTGGTTGGCATTACCGCGGACCCGGACGTCGGGGCCGCTGCTATCGAAAATCTGGTTTCGATTGGGCGGGCGGTTCGGGTTGTGGTGCTGGGGCTTGTGATGGTGGTTGTTACCACCGCCGCCACCGCCGCCACCACTGCGACCGCCGCGCGACCGCTGACGATTGTTTGGTCTCATTAACCTGGGCCAGTTACACGCCGGACGGATGTTGTTGTTGGAACCCCCCTGCCCTTCGCGGGCGCCGTCACGGCTGATTTCAGGGGGTTTGGTGTCCGCCGCCACTAACCGGTCGGACCAGCCCCCCAAGGGGTAAAGGAACCTAGTCCCATTCCCCCGGATTGCCAACCTCTTAATGCTGGGCCGGCACCACCCGGTCGACCCCGCCCAGATCCTGCCGGGGCGGGCCGGGCGTGAAGCCCACGGCGGCAAAAAGGGCGGCGATATCAGCCGCTTGTCCCTCGCCCCCCTCGACGACCGCCCAGCCGCCCGGAACGACCAGGCTGGGCGCCTCGCGGGCGATGATGCGATACGCCGCAAGCCCGTCGTCGCCTCCGTCGAGTGCCAGCCGGGGCTCGTAGCGCGCCACTTCGGGCATCAGGCCGTCGACGGTGGCACTCTCGATGTAGGGCGGATTGGACACCAGCAGGTCGAACGGACCGCCCAGCCGCCCGGCCCAGCCGGCCTCACGCCAGTCGCCCGCCTCGAGGCGCGCCCGGGAGGCGACGCCCAGCGCCCCGGCATTGACCCTGGCCATTTCGAGCGCCTCGGGCGAGGCATCGATCCCGACACCGCTCGCCTGCGGATACTCCCGCAGCAGGGTGAGGAGGAGGCAGCCCGATCCCAACCCCAGATCGGCGATACGCAGCGGCCGGCCACGGTCGGGAAACAGACCGAGGACGGCCTCGATCAGCGTCTCGCTGTCGGGCCGCGGCACCAGGACTGCCGCAGAGACCTTGAAGGGAAGGCCCCAGAATTCGCGCTCGCCCAGGATGTAGGCCATCGGCTCACGGCGCACGCGGCGCGCCGTGAGCTCGCGCAGAGCTGTCTCGACCATGGCGGGCGCCGGATCGGGCCCTCGCGCGATCAATTGCTCCACGGTCATCCCGGTGGCGTGGCTGAGCAGCAGCCGGGCCTCGAAGCGGACATTGTCGATACCGGCCGCCGTCAGCGCGACGGCCGTGTCGCGCAGGAGTGCGTCGTAAGAGGAGCCCACCGTCACGGACTAGGCCGCGAGCTCCGCCAGCCGCGAGGCCTCGTCGTCGGCGGTCAGCGCATCGACGATCGCATCGAGCCCGCGCCCGTCCAGTACCTCGGCGAGGTTGTAGAGGGTGAGATTGATGCGGTGATCGGTGACCCGGCTCTGCGGGAAGTTGTAGGTGCGGATGCGCTCGCTGCGGTCGCCCGAGCCGACCTGCCCCTTGCGATCGGCGGAGCGCAGATCGTCCAGGCGCTGGCGCTCGGCGTCGTAAAGGCGGGCACGCAGGATCTTCATCGCCTTGGCGCGGTTCTTGTGCTGGCTCTTCTCGTCCTGCTGGCTGACGACGACGCCGGTCGGGATGTGGGTGATGCGCACCGCCGAGTCGGTCGTGTTGACCGACTGGCCACCCGGTCCGGAGGCGCGGAACACGTCGATGCGCAGGTCCTTCTCGTCGATCTTGATGTCGACCTCCTCGGCTTCCGGCAGCACCGCTACCGTCGCCGCGGAAGTATGGATACGGCCCTGCGCCTCGGTGGCCGGCACGCGCTGCACGCGGTGGACGCCGGATTCGAACTTGAGACGCGCGAACACGCTGCGGCCCGTCACCGTGGCGATCGCCTCGCGATAGCCGCCGATGCCGGTGTCCGACAGTTCCATGACCTCGAACTTCCAGCCCTTTTCCGCCGCGTAGCGCTGGTACATGCGGAACAGGTCGGCCGCGAAGAGCGCGGCCTCGTCACCGCCGGTGCCGGCGCGGATTTCGAGGATGGCGTTCTTCTCGTCGGCGGCGTCCTTCGGAAGCAGCATGCGCTTCACGGTGCGCTCCAGCTCAGGCAAGCGCTTCTTCAGCTCGGCCGCCTCTTCCTCCGCCATCGCCTTCATGTCGGGATCGGCGGCCATTGCCTCCGCATCCTTCAACTCGCGCTCGGCCTTGTGCCATTCGTTCACCGCCTCGACCAATGGGCCGAGGTCGGCATATTCCTTCGACGCCGCGACGAACTTCTGCGAGTCGAGCGTGCCGGCGGACAGCGCCGCCTGCAGCTCGGCATGGCGCGTCACGACCTGGTTGAGTTTCAATAACAGCGACATCTCAGACCTTCAGGGCTTCGGCGAGACCGTCGAGCGGCACTTCGCGCTGGGCGCCGCTGTCGAGATCCTTCAGTTGGGCCACGCCCTTGGCCAGCTCGTCGTCACCGATGATGAGCGCCACGCGGGCATTGAGCTTGTTGGCACGCTGCATGCGGCGCTTCATGTTGCCGCGATACTCCTGCTCGACGGCGATGCCCAGCTTGCGCAAGGTCCGCGCGATGCCGAGCGCCCTGGCCTCGGCCGCCGCGCCAAGCGGCGCGATGACGACGGGCCGCGGCAGGGGCTTGGGCTCGTCGGCCAGCATCATCAGCCGCTCGATGCCGCCCGCCCAGCCGATGCCGGCCGTCGGCGGCCCGCCCAGCTCGGCGATCAACCCGTCATAGCGGCCGCCGCCCAGCACGGTGCCTTGCGCGCCGATGTGGGTCGTGACGAACTCGAAAGCGGTGTGCGTGTAGTAGTCGAGGCCGCGCACCAGTGCAGGATCGACTTCAAAAGCGATGCCGGCGGCCGTGAGCCCGTCCTGCACCGACTTGAAGAAGTCGCGGCTGGCCTCGTTCAGGTGATCGGAGAAGCTCGGCGCATTGACGTTGATCGCCTTGTCGCCCTCGTCCTTGCTGTCGAGGATGCGCAGCGGATTGCGCGCCAGGCGGTTGCGTGAATCCTCGGAAAGATTCGCAGTGTGGCCCGAATAATAGTCCATCAGCACCTTGCGGTAGCCGGTACGGCTCTCCGGGTCTCCGAGCGAATTGATTTTGAGCACGCAGCGATCGAGGATCGTGAGCCGGTCGAGAATGTCGGCCGCGACCGAGATCACCTCGATGTCGGCGCCGGGCTCGGGCGCACCCAGCACCTCGAGGTCGATCTGGTGGAACTGGCGCTGGCGGCCTTTCTGCGGGCGTTCGTACCGGAACATCGGTCCGGCCGCGAAGACCTTGAGCGGAAGCTGCTGGGCAAGCTCGCCGTTGGAGACGAAGGCGCGGCAGATGCCGGCGGTATATTCCGGCCGCAAGGTGAGCGATTCATCGCCGCGGTCCTTGAAGGTGTACATCTCCTTCGACACGACGTCGGTGGTCTCGCCGATGCCGCGCGCGAAGAGCTCGGTGAACTCGAAGATCGGCGTCGCCATCTCGCGATAGCCGTAGAGGCGCGCCACGTCGCGCGCGGTGTCGACGACATGCGCGAAGCGCCGGTAGTCGTCGGGGAGGAGATCGTGCGTGCCACGCACGGGTTGCATCTTGCTCACGGGATATCGCCTTGAAAAATCGTCGGGAAAGGAAAGCCTGGAACCGCTACTCCGCGGCGGCGCGATGTCGCTCGGCTTCTTCCGCCTTCGCAGCCTCGATCTCGGCCGCCTTCTTCTCGATCAGCCCGACGAGATGGTCGACGACGTTGGCGTCCTTGAGCCGATGGTGAGGGACACCCGCGATATAGACCTGGTGGGTATTGGAGCCCCCGCCGGTGAAGCCGATGTCGGTCTCGCGGGCCTCGCCCGGCCCGTTCACCACGCAGCCGATCACCGACACCGTCATCGGCGTGGTGATGTGGGCGACCCGCTTCTCCAGCGCCTCGACCGTGCGGATGACGTCGTACTGCTGGCGGGCGCAGGACGGGCAGGAGATGATGTTCACGCCGCGGTGCCGCAGGTTCAGCGCCTTCAGCATCTCGAAGCCGACGCGCACCTCTTCCTCCGGCTCGGCCGAGAGCGAGACGCGGATCGTGTCGCCGATACCGGCCCACAGCAGCGAGCCCATGCCGATCGACGATTTCACCGTGCCGGTGCGCGTCCCGCCCGCCTCGGTGACGCCGACATGCAGCGGGTAATCGCAGGCGTCGGCAAGCTGCTGGTAGGCCGCAACCGCCAGGAAGACGTCGGACGCCTTCACGCTGATCTTGAATTCGTGGAAATCATGATCCTGCAGGATGCGCGCATGATCGAGGGCGCTCTCGACCATCGCCTCCGGGCAGGGCTCGCCATACTTTTCGAGCAGATCCTTTTCCAGCGAACCGGCATTGACGCCGATGCGCATGGAGCAACCATGGTCCTTCGCAGCCTTCACCACTTCGCGCACACGCTCGGCATTGCCGATATTGCCAGGGTTGATCCGCAGGCAGGCGGCGCCCGCCTCGGCCGCCTCGATGGCGCGCTTATAGTGAAAGTGAATGTCGGCCACGATCGGGACCTTCGCGGCCTTCACGATGCGCGGCAGCGCCGCCGTCGACTCCTCGTCGGGGCAGGACACGCGGATGATATCCACACCCACCTCTTCGCACCGGCGGATCTGGGCAATCGTCGCGTCGGCGTCCGCGGTCAGCGTGTTGGTCATGGTCTGGACGGTGATCGGCGAATCGCCGCCCACCGGGACGGACCCGACCATCACCCGGCGCGACTTGCGGCGCTGGATGTCGCGGTACGGTCTGATGCTCATGGGTACAATGTAGCGGCGAGGCCTCGCCTCCGCCAGAGAGCCCGCGTCAGCGGGCCTCGGTGATGCGATAGGCGATCCCGGCCGGGACGACGTAGCTTTCGCCGGCGCGGACATAGGTCTGCGTCAGCACGTCGCCGTTGGGTGCCCGAAGCTCGACCCAGCTGTTCGTCTTCACACTGATCGGCGTGTTGACCCGGACCGGCAGCGAGGGCTGCGTGGCCGGATCGGGCTGGCGGGCCGTGGCTTCCTCGACCGGCTTCGGTTGGTCGATGCGCGGCGGCTCGATCGACGCCGGCGGCTGGGCGGCTTGCGCCTGGCCGATGGCCGGGACGTTCATCACGACCGGCGGCGGCGGCGCAGGAACGGCCACGACGACGGGCGGCGGCGCCAGTGGCGCAGCTGGCGCCCCGCTATCGACGCGCTGCGCCGGCCAGACCTGAGCCGGCAGCGAGCCGTTGATGGTGCGGGTCTCCTGGCCCGGCGTGGGGGGCAATTGGGGGACGAACGGATTGGGCGGAGCAGTCGTTTTCGGCGCGGCCGTCACAGCCGGCGCACTCGGCCGTTCCGAGAGCAGGCGGTCCGGCACCGGCGGAACCTTCTCGGCTACGACGGCCTGGTCGCGCGGCATGTAGTGCCACACGCCATATCCGGCGGCGACGACGAGCAGCAGTGTGAGGACGGCGAGGCCGATCGGCGCGCGCCTTTCCATGACCGGAAAATCGGCGGGCAGTGTCACCGGACGCTTGATGGGAACGGCGCCCGACAGATGATAGGCGGTCATGACCTTTTCGGGGTCGAGACCGACATGGGCGGCATAGGCGCGAAGGAACGCGGGGATGTAGGCGGCGCCGGGAAGCAGGTCGTAACGCCCTTCCTCGATCGCCTCGAGATGAGCGCGCCGGATGCGGATGCTCTTCTCGACTTGAGTCAGGTCCAGACCGCGCGCCTCGCGTTGATCGCGTAGGAGTCGACCGACCGCTTGGCCTGGTCCGGCCTCGCGTTCAATCGCCCGCCAGTCAACCTGATCCGGCATTGAATTTCCCTGCTTGTCCCCTCGTCGCGACTCTTAGCAGAGGCCCCATGGCAGGGCAAAAGCGATTCGACTTCGAGTCGCTAAATTTCGATCGCATGATCGGCGGCGAAGAGACGCAACGTCTCGCGCAAGGGACGATCGGGTTGAGTAAGCGCAGAGCTCATGAAACCAACGACCTCGTTGAGATCGAGCGACCGGATCATCGCCTTCACGGGCCCGATTGCGCCGGGTGACATCGACAACGAACGTACGCCCACCGCGAGCAGCGCCAGTGCTTCGACAGGACGCCCCGCCATCTCGCCGCAGACAGAAATGTCGACGCCCGCCGGGCGCACCTTATTCACTACAAAATGTAGCAGTCTCAACAGCGCTGGGGACAAGCTGTCGTAGCGTCCGGCGAGCCTGCTGTTGCCGCGATCGGCGGCATAGAGGAACTGCATCAGATCGTTGGTGCCCACCGATATGAAATCGACGTGGGGCAGGAGGCTGTCGAGTTGCCAGGCCAGCGCCGGCACTTCGAACATGACGCCAACACGCACGCCCTCCGGCACGGGCTGGCCCCGACGCTTTGCGCGATCGAGCTCGAGATCGAGCAAATGACGCGCCCGTAGCAATTCGGTGACCTCAGCGATCATAGGAAACATGATCGACAGGGGGCGGCCGCTCGCAGCCATGATCATCGCGCGCAACTGGCGGCGCAGCATCGCCGGGCGGTCGAGGCCAATGCGGATGGCACGCCAGCCCATTGCGGGATTTTCGTCCCCGAACGAGTCGATATAGGGGAGGACCTTGTCACCCCCCACATCGAGAGTGCGGAAAGTCACCGGCCGTCCATCGGCAAGATCGAGCACGCGGCCATAGAGCCAGGCCTGTGCATCGACGTCGGGAAACTCCGAACGCACCATGAACGGAATCTCGGTGCGATAGAGGCCCACCCCGTCGGCGCCGGTATCGTCGAGATGCTGCATGTCGATCAGCAGGCCGGCGTTCATGTTGAGCGAGACGCGCGCCTGGTCGCGCGTCGTCGACGGCAGGTCGCGCAGCGCCGCGTACTTGCGCCGCCGCTCGGCGCGTGCATCGAGTGCAAGATGGACGGTCTGGAGAATGTCCTCGGCCGGCCGCACCAGGACCTGCGCATTGTCGCCGTCGACCACGATCGGGTCGCCCGCCTCGACGCGTGCCAGCACATTGGGCGCGCGCCCGACGACCGGGATGTCGAGGGCACGCGCCACGATCGCCACGTGGCTCAACGCAGAGCCCTCTTCCAGCACGAGGCCGCGCAGCCGGTTGCGGTCATAGTCGAGCAGCTCGGCCGGCCCCATGTCGCGGGCGATCACGATCATGTCGTCGGGCAACGAGGCAGGATCGACGGCCACGCGGCCGGTCAGACGCAGCAGGAGGCGGTTGCAGAGATCCTGCAGGTCGCTCAGCCGCTCGCGGATATAGGGATCGGTCGATTGGCCGAGACGCGTCCGCACGTCGTCGAAGGCGCGCTGGACGCCGGCCTCGGCGGTGAGGCCCGAGTCGATCGCCTCGCGCACCCGCTCGGCCCAGCCGCGATCGTCGACGAACATGCGGAAGGTCTCGAGGATCTCGCGCTGCTCGCCCGACTGCATGTCGTGCGCCTCGAGCATGCGGTCGACGTCCTCGCGAACACCGCGCAGCGCCTCCTGGAAACGGACCTGCTCCTGCTCGACATCCTCGGCGACCACGCGCTGGATGACGATGCGGGGCTCGTGCAGCACGGCATGGCCGATGGCCACGCCGGGCGTGAGCTGCACGCCGTCGACGCGCAGCGGGAGCAACCCGATACCGTCGACCTGCTGGACCTCGTTGGGGCTGACGACGTGGCTGGCCGAGACCAGTTCCGCCAGCACCATGGCGATGGTCTGCAGCGTCTCGACCTCTTCCTCGTCGTACTGGCGCCGCGTGCGGTTCTGCACGACCAGCACGCCGAGCACCCTGCCGGCGCGCACGATCGGCACGCCGGCCAGCGAATGATAGATTTCCTCACCTGTTTCGGGGCGGTAGGCGAACTGCGGATGGTGCTGCGCATCGTCGAGCGCCAGCGGGCGACCGTGGGCAGCGATGTCGCCGACCAGACCCTCGCCGACCCTCAGCCGGGTACTATGGACGGCCGAGGGGTTGAGGCCCTGGGTTGCGAACAGTTCCAGCACTTCGCCGGCCCGCAGCAGGTAGATCGAGCAGACCTCGGCCACCATTTCGTTCGCGACCAGCCGCACGACTTCGCCCAGCGTCACTTCGACGGACTCGGCACGCGCCATCGTGTCCCGGAGCCGCTTGAGGAGCATTCGCGGTCCGGCCAGGGGAGTTGATCTCTCCATGGTCAGACCGCGGGATGCTTGAGTCGAATGACGACGAAGCTGCGGTCGATGACGCAGGCGCAAACTCGCCAAGCCGCGGCCGCCGACTTGGTCGGGCGGGCGTCTAGGCTAGGCATATGGGCGAGTGCGGCGTCCATGCGCCGCTTATAGCAAGACCCGCGCCGGACTGCCTACCGGCTAATTCGCAGAGTCCGACTGCACTTTAGGGCCGAAATCTCAGGCCGCGTCCAGTTCATAGGCCGTGTGAAGAGCCCGCACCGCCAGTTCGGTGTACTCGGCGGCCACCAGCACGCTGATCTTGATCTCCGACGTTGAGATGACCTGGATGTTGATCCCCTTGGCGGCCAGGGTCTCGAACATCTTCAGCGCCACGCCGGCATGGCTACGCATGCCGACGCCGATCACCGAAACCTTGGACACGTTGAGGTCGGACTTCACCTCGGCGAACTTGAGTTCGCCCTTCGCCTGCTCCAACCGCTGTACTGCACGAGCGAGGTCGGCCTTGGGCACAGTGAAAGTCATATCGGTCGAGCTGCCGTCGACCGACACGTTCTGCACGATCATGTCGACGTTGATGTTGGCCTCTGCCAGCGGGCCAAAGATCGCCGCGGCGACACCGGGCCGGTCAGGCACGCGCGTCACGGTGATCTTTGCCTCGTCCTTGGCGAAGGCGATGCCGCTCACGACGGACTTCTCGAGGCCCTGGGCCATGATCTCTTCCTCGTCCACAACCAGAGTTCCGGGCAGATCGCTGCCGAGCGCCTCGTCGAACGACGAAAGCACCTGCACACGCACATGATGGTTCATCGCCAGCTCGACGGAGCGCGTCTGCAGCACCTTCGAGCCCAGCGAGGCCATTTCGAGCATTTCCTCATAGGTCACGCGATCGATCTTCTGCGCCTTCTCGACGATGCGCGGATCGGTCGTGTAGACGCCGTCGACGTCGGTGTAGATGTCGCAACGATCGGCCTTGAGGGCGGCCGCCAGTGCCACCGCCGAGGTGTCCGAGCCGCCGCGGCCCAGAGTCGTGATGCGACCGTCCGGCGAAACGCCCTGGAAGCCTGGCACGATCGGCACTTCGCCCGCCGACATGGTCCTGGCCAGTTCGACCGTGTCGATCTCGATCACGCGCGCCTTGGCATAGGCGTCGTCGGTCTTGATCGGAAGCTGCCAAGACGTCCAGGAGCGCGACTTCACACCCTCCTGCTGTAGCGCCATCGCCAGCAGGCCGATCGTGACCTGCTCGCCTGTCGCCACGACGACGTCGTATTCGCGCGGATCGTGCAACGGAGAGATCTCGTTCACCCACTTCACGAGCTGGTTGGTGGCGCCCGACATGGCCGAAACCACGACCGCGACCTCGTTGCCGCGCAGGACCTCGGCCTTGACCTTGCGCGCGACGTTCTTGATCCGATCCGTGTCGCCGACCGAAGTACCGCCAAATTTGAGAACGATGCGCGCCATGAGCCTACTCGAAGGGCAAGCCTCTGCCCGGAAAGCGGGCTATAGACACCGGCGGCGCCATATGGGTCAAGGGTAGCCATGGTCGAAACCACGCATATCCCCACTGCCGGAACGGTCGATCCGGCCGAAGTCGAACGCTTCTCCCGCATCGCGGACGAATGGTGGGATCCCGCCGGCAAGTTCGCGCCGCTGCACCGGCTGAACCCGGTGCGGATCGCCTATATCCGCGACCGGGTGGCTGCGCACTGGCAGCGCGACGCCCTGAACGGCGAACCGCTGACGGGACTGTCGCTGCTCGACATCGGCTGTGGCGGCGGTCTGATCAGCGAGCCGATGACCCGGCTCGGCGCGTCGGTCACCGGCGTGGACGCCTCGGCCCGCAACATCGCGACCGCGTCCGTGCATGCTACGCGCCAGGACCTCGCCATCGACTATCGCCAGGGCACCGCGGAGGCGCTGGCCGAGAGTGGCGCGCAGTTCGACGTCGTGCTGGCCCTCGAGATCGTGGAGCACGTGGCGGACGTGGATCTGTTCCTGCGGTCCTGCGGCCGCCTCGTGAAGCCCGGCGGCCTCCTCTTCCTGTCGACGCTCAACCGCACGACAAAAGCCTGGCTGCTGGCCATCGCCGGCGCCGAATACATCTTGGGATGGCTGCCCCGCGGCACCCACGACTGGAAGAAATTCCTGAAGCCTTCCGAAGTTGCGCGGGGCCTGCGGGCCGGCGGGATCGAGCCGCAGGAAATCGTGGGCGTCGTCTATGCTCCGCTCAGCCGCAAGTGGTCGTTGAACAGGAACGACCTCGACGTGAACTACATGTTGTATGGGACCGCGCCCGACGCCCCGAAGTAGGGACCGTCAGTTGCCGCGCGGGATCCAGGGAAGGCGGCCGAACTCGATGCCTTCCTCGGCGAGTGCCTCGGCTTCCTCGTCGCTGGTTTCGCCGTAGATGCCGCGCTTGTCGCTCTCGCCGTAGTGGATCTTGCGGGCCTCGTCGGCGAACTTGTCACCGACATGCTCGCAGTTCTTCTCGACCTCGGCGCGGACCTTGAGCAGCGCCTCGCGCAGTTCCTTGGGCATGTGCCTGGCCAGCGCCGCCATCTGCTGCTGTTGCTCGGCTGACGGCGCGGCGGCCTCCGCGGGCGCCTCGACGGCGGCCGGCAGCGCGGCATCCTTGCCCTTCTTGCCGATGCGGGGCGCCATCAGGGCGCGCTCGACCTTCGCCGTGCCGCAGACGGCACAGCCGATCAGCGACTTCTTCTCCTGGCGCTCATAGGTCTTGCTGTCCTTGAACCAGCTATCGAACTCGTGGCCCTTGGCGCAGCGCAAGCGATACAAAATCATGACAATCCGAAAAATGGTGGCTTGTCGCGCCGGACGCAAGGCCCGATTGTCGCGCCCCGCCGCTCCACGCCCCGCCCACGTAAAAGCAGCTCGCCCCCTCAGCCATGACCGCGCCTCAACCCTCGAACCTGAAGGCCGCCTTCTGGATGGCGGGCTGGCTGGCGGCGATGCTCGTGATGGCGATCGCCGGCCGCGAGACGACGCGCGAACTCGACGTCTTCCAGATCATGGAAATGCGCTCGGTCATCGGCATCGCGATGCTCTATCCGCTGATCCATCACGCGGGCGGCTTTCGCAATCTCAGGACCAGGCGTCCCTGGCAGCAGGTCGGCCGCAACATCGCTCACTACGGCGCGCAGTTCGCCTGGTTCCAGGCGCTGACCCTGATCCCGCTCGCCCAGGTCATCTCGATCGAGTTCACCATGCCGATCTGGACGGCGATCCTTGCCGTGGCCTTCCTCGGCGAGCGCATGGGCCTCTGGAAGAACCTCGCCGTGGCACTGGGCATCGTCGGCGTCATCATCATCGTGCGGCCCGGCACCAACGAGATCGTGCCCGGCCAGCTCATCGCGCTGGCGGCCGCGGTGGGCTTCGCGATCTCCGTCACCATGGTGAAGTCACTCACGCGCACCGACAGCGTGGTGACCATCCTGTTCTGGATGCTGCTCATCCAGTCGATCATCGGCCTGGTGCCGGCGCTCGACGTCTGGCGCTGGCCCTCGGCCTATGTCTGGGCATGGGTCATCGCCATCGCCTTCTGCGGCACCTTCTCCCACTACTGCCTGACGCGCGCGATGCTGCACGCCGACGCCACGGTGGTCGTCCCGATGGATTTTCTGCGCGTGCCACTCACCGCCCTCGCCGGCTGGCTGCTCTATAATGAGCAACTCGATATGCTGACGATCCTCGGCGCCGCGCTGATCCTGTCCGGCAATCTGCTGAACCTGAAGGGCGCGGGAGTACGCCGGACATGACGCACTCCTCCTGGATCGCGGTTTGGGCCGGCCTGGTCCCGCCCGACGCCGCCGTGCTCGACGTCGCGGCCGGCAAGGGCCGCCACACCGAGTTCTTCGCGGCCCGCGGCCATCGCGTGACGGCGGTCGACCGCGACGTAACGGCGATCCCGGCGTCCGGGACGATCGAGGCGATCCAGGCCGATCTCGAGGACGGTTCCCCCTGGCCGCTGCCCGGCCGCCGCTTCGGCGCGATCGTCGTGACGAACTACCTGCACCGGCCGCTCTTCCCTGTGTTGCTCGACGCGCTGCTGCCCGGAGGCATCCTGCTCTACGAGACCTTCATGGAAGGCAACGAACGATTCGGCAAACCGAGCCGGCCCGAGTTCCTGCTGAAGGACGGCGAACTGCTCGATCTGGTGCGCGGGAAATTCTCGGTGACCGCCTACGAGGCGCGGATGATCAGCCAGCCGAAGATGGCCATGGTGCAGAGGATCGCCGCGCGGCTCCTGTAGAACGGTGCCTCAGCCGCGCGCGCCGCGTACCAGGCGGCCAGGCAAGGCGCCGGTCGCCCCTCCGCCGCGATAGACGACGGCGCCCGACACGATGGTCGCGTCGAAGCCGTCGGTCCGCTGGATCAGGCGCTTGCCGCCCGCCGGCAGGTCGTAGACCACTTCCGGACGGCGCAGCTTCATCCTGTCGTAGTCGATGATATTGAGGTCGGCCTTCAGCCCGACCTTCAGCAGGCCGCGATCGCGCAGGCCGATCTCGGAAGCGTTGTCGGCGGTCAGCCGCTTGATGGCCCACGACACCGGCAGCAGCGACCCGCGCGCCCGATCCCGCGTCCAGTGGGTCAGCGTGTAACTGGTCGCCGTGGCGTCGCACATGATGCCGACATGGGCGCCGCCGTCGCCGAGGCCCAGCAGCGTGTTGGGCCGGTCGATCATCTCGCGCACCACGTCGAGATTGCCGGCGACGTAATTGGTCACCGGAAGATACAGAATCTGCTTGCCGTCGCGCTCGAGCAACAGGTCGTAGGCGACCTCGGCGGCCGGACGGCCCTGCCGCGCCGCGATGGCGGCGACGCTCTGTTCGGCAGTCGGTTCGTAGTCGGGCGGATCGTCGAGTGGGAACATGCGATCCCAGCGGTCGACCAGGCGCCTTTGCTTGTCGCCCTGGAAAGCTTCGGCGAGGACGCGCGCGCGAAACCCGGGCTCGCGCCATTGCGCCAGACGCTCGGCGAACGGCAGGCGGGCGATGCCGTCGGCACTCGGCCGGCCCGTGAACGGCGTCTGCGAGAGTTCCAATCCCAGCAACACGCTGGTCGGCCGCGAGCGCACCTGGGCGGTGATGCGCAACCCCTCGCGATTGGCCTCGTCGATCTCCGCCATCGTCTCGCGCCAGCCGTCGGGCCTGGCATTGGACTGCAACAGGGTGATGGTCACCGGCCGTCCCGACTCCTTCGCCAGACGGCGGAACAAAGCCACCTCGCCTTCCTGGAAGTCCGACACGATCTGCAGCCAGCCGGCATCGGCCTGGCGCATCGCGCGGGCGATCGCCGTCAGTTCCGCTTCCTCGGCGCGCAGGGTCGGGATGTGCTTGCCGTCGGCAGAGCGGTGATTGAGCGTGCGTGAGGTCGAGAAACCCAGCGCGCCGGCGCGCAGTCCTTCGACGGTGAGCTCGGCCATACGCTGGCAATCCTGCTCGGTCGCGGGCTCCCGGTCGGCGCCGCGCTTGCCCATCACGTAAACGCGCAGCGCGGCGTGCGGCACCTGTGTCGCGACATCGGCATCATAGGAACGCGCGGCGATGGCATCCATGAAATCCGGAAAGGAATGCCAGTTCCATGGCAGGCCTTCCGACAGCACGACCTCGGGAATGTCCTCGACGCCTTCCATCAGGTTGATCAGCATCGCGTGCTGGTCTTCGTGGCAGGGCGCGAAGCCCACGCCGCAGTTGCCCATCACGACGGTCGTGGCGCCGTTCCACGACGACGGCGACAGGCGCTCGCTCCACGTCACCTGCGCGTCGTAGTGCGTGTGCACGTCGACGAAGCCCGGCGTCACCAGCCTGCCGCGCGCGTCGATCTCCTCTTGCCCCTTGGGAAGGTTCTTGCCGATCGCGGCGATCCTGCCTTCGACGATCGAGAGGTCGGCCTCGTAGGGATCGCCGCCCGATCCGTCGACGATGGTGCCGTTACGAATCACCAGGCTGGGAGAGGACATCGGATACTCCGGGGTGTGCCCACCGAGAGTGGCGCGATTCGGCACCCCCGTCGAGCTTGGGGCCGCAATTTGCTCGCGATCCGATGCATGATGAGGTCGACGGCGAATTGCTGGCGCTGTTCGTCGATGCGCCGGCTCTCACCTGCCGGCCGTCACATCCGCGCTACGGGCCTCGTCGCGAAGTAGGACAGACGATTACTCCGCCGCCTTCGCGATCGCCGTCTTGTGCAGAGCCGGTGCCGCGTACTTGCGGTCATGGGTGAGCGACGGGACCATCTTCCGGGCTTCCTCGATCTTCGCCATGTCGACATCGGCGATGACGAAGCCCGCCTTCTCCCCACCGGCATCGGCGATCACCTCGCCCCACGGGGCGACGGCGACCGAATGGCCGTAGGTCTTGCGGTTCGAGCCTTTGTGCGTGCCGACCTGGGCCGGCGCGAAGACGAAGCAGCCGGTCTCGATGGCGCGTGCGCGCATCAGCGTGTGCCAGTGCGCCTGGCCCGTCGGCACGGTGAACGAGGACGGGATCGCCAGCATCGTGGCGCCGGCGTGCGCCAGTTCGCGATAGAGATAGGGGAAGCGCAGGTCGTAGCAGATCGTCATGCCGAGCACGCCCCACGGCGTCTCGGCCAGCACCGCCTTCTCGCCCGGCTTGAACGTCGAGGATTCGCGGTAGCTCTCGCCGCCGGCGAGCTGGACGTCGAACATGTGGATCTTGTCGTAGCTGGCCACGATGCCGCCCGACGAATCGATCAGGTAGGAGCGATTGCGGATCTGCTCTTCGCCCGGCACGCGCACATGGATCGAGCCCAGCAGGAACCACGCGCCCGTGTCGCGCGCGCTGGCGCGGCAGGCTGCGAGCATCGCGTGCTCTTCCTCGGTCTGCGCCTTGGCCAGCGTCTCGGTGCGGTTGGCGCCGATCAGGCCGGTATTCTCCGGCGTCATGATGAAGTCGGCGCCGGCATCACGCGCGAGCTTCGCCTGCTCGCGCAGGAAGGCCACGTTCTCGGCCATCTCGTTGCTGACGTTGGTCTGGATCAGGCCGGCCTTGAACGCGGTCATGGTGGACGCGCCTCAGCCCGGCTGCGCGAGCAGCGCGTCGAGCTTGCCCGCCTGTTCGAGAGCGGCGAGCTCGTCGGAGCCGCCGATATGCTGGCCGTTGATGAAGATCTGCGGCACCGACGTGCGATTGGTGCGCGAACGCATCTCGGCGCGCTTGTTGTCGTCCATCATCACGTCGGCCTCTTCGTACTCGGCGCCCTTGCGGTCGAGCAGGCTCTTGGCCCGTGCGCAGTAGCCGCAGAACGGCGAGGTGTAGATCTCGATCTTGGCCATGGTTAACCTCTTTTGCCGACTATAACGCCGGCCGGACAACCCGCGCCAGTGTCAGGACATCAACCCGCCGGGCCCCGGCGCGTTCCAGCACGCGCGCACAGGCCTCGACCGTCGCGCCGGTCGTCAGCACGTCGTCGACCAGCAGCACTGTCCTGCCCGAAACCTCGGCCAGCCATTTCGGGTGGATGTCGAAGGCCTCCCGGACATTGCTCCGCCGCTCCCGGGCCCTGAGCCCGGCCTGCGAACCCGTCCAGCGCCGCCGGCGCAGCAGGTCCGGCATCAGACGCGGCTTGCGTTCGGTCGCAGCCGTCCGCACGACGATCCGCGCCAGCAACTGCGCCTGGTTGTAACGGCGCACGAACAGCCGCCGCCAATGCAGCGGCACCGGCGCCACGAGATCGGCCGAGGCCAGCAGGTCCGCGCCCGCGCGTGCCATCCACGCCCCGCAGGCGCGCGCGATATCGGTGCGGTCGCCATGCTTGAACGGCAGGACGAGCCGCTTGCTGCCGTCATCGTAGACCAGTGCGGCGCGGGCCTGGTGATAGCGCGGCCGCCGCGCGAGGCAGCCCGCACAGAGCGCGCCGGGCCCGAGATCCTCCGCGAAGGGCGTGCCGCAACAGGCGCACTGGGGCGCGGAGATGAAGGAGAAGCCCTGCCAGCAGCGCGTGCACAGCGCACCGGGAGCACCGACGATCTCGTTGCAGCCGAGACAAAGCGGCGGCAACACGGCATCGAGCACCGCCCGGCCCATGCCGGCAAAGACTCCGCTGACGCCCGTCGGCAACATGACGCGGATTGGGGCGGGCAAATGCGCCCACAGGATGGCGTTCCCCTACCGGCGACCGCTCTTTGCCCTTACATACCCACTGTGACGAGCCTCGATCCCCTGCTGGTGTTCGACCGGACCCTTCTGCGTCGCCGCCGCGAGCGTGCCGCCCGCGACTGGGAGCGGCACGACTTCCTGAAGCGGGAGATCGCCGAGCGGCTGGTCGACCGGCTGGGCGACGTGCGCCGCACCTTTCCCCTGGCGCTCGATCTCGGCAGTCACGGCGACGAAGTGGCCAAGGCGCTCGGCGACCGGGCGATGGTCGAACATCTGGTGCGGGCCGATCTGGGCCGCGGCTTCGCGGCCCGGGCGCGCGGGCCGGCCGTCGTCGCCGACGAGGAGTTCCTGCCTTTCGCGCCCGGCCGCTTCGACCTGGTCCTGAGCGCCATGGACCTGCACTGGGTGAACGACCTGCCGGGCACGCTGATCCAGATCGCACGCATCCTGAAGCCCGACGGTCTATTCCTCGGCGCCCTGCTGGGCGGCGCCACCCTGTGGCAGCTTCGCCAGGCGCTGGCGGCGGCGGAAAGCGAGATCGACGGGGGCTTGAGCCCGCGCGTCTCGCCTTTCGCCGATCTGCGCGACGCCGCCGGCCTGCTGCAGCGCGCGGGCTTCGCCCTGCCGGTGGCCGACAGCGAGACGATCGAGGTCGAGTACGAAAGCGCACTCGCGCTGATGCGCGATCTCAGCGCCATGGGCGAGAGCAACCTCGTGGTCGGCCGCCGCCGCGGTTTGACGGCGCGCGCCGTGCTGCTGCGCGCCGCCGAACTCTACGGCGAGCGGTTCGCCCGGCCGAGCGGTCGCGTCGTGGCGAGCTTCGAAGTGCTCTTCCTTCATGGCTGGGCGCCGCATGCCTCGCAGCCCAGGCCCCTCAAGCCCGGCAGCGCCGCGCATCGCCTCGCCGAGGCGCTGGGTACCGCCGAAATCAGTGCCGGCGAAAAAGTGGAACGGAGCTAGACGACGTGCCTGCAGTGAAACTCTCGTTCGGCGGCCTGGTCGCCCAAAGCTTCGGCTTCGTGCTGGCCAATCTCGGGCTGTTCTTCCATCTCGTGACCATCCCGTGGATCGCCTCGCTGGCGATCCGGCTCCTGGGATCGCTGATGACACGCGACTCGCTGATGCCAGTGCTGATCGAGAAGGCCGCCGACATGGTGCCGACGGTGATGTTCATGGTGGCGTGGCAGCGCCTCGTCCTGCTCGGGCCGAACGGCGTGGACCGGCTGCCCGGCCTCGGCTGGTCGCCCCGCGAGATGGCCTTCCTCGTCCATCTGATCAAGATCGGCGGCATCACCTTCGTGCTGCTCGCCGCCTTCGTGCTGACGCTGGGCACGGTCGACCCCGAGTTGCTGGCGGCCGGTGCTGCAGCCGATCCCGAGATTGCCCGCAAGCAGGCGCTGGCGGCGCCGATCGGGCTCGGCTTCACCATCTCGATCATCCTGGCCCTGCGCGTGAGCTTCGGGCTCGCCGCGACCGCCGTCGACGAGCCGTTCACGCCACGGCAGTCATGGGCCTACAGCCGGGGCAATGCCTGGACCATCATCGGCGTCCTGTTCCTGGTGTTCTTCAGCGGCGCGATGGCCACGACGGTGGCCACCCTGGTCGTACTCGGCCTGACCCGTGGCATTCTGGGTGCCGGCGAGTCGGCGGCCATCATCACCTGGACGGCGGCGTTGCTGGTCTCCTACGGCGGCACCGCGGTGGCGGCCACCGCGCAGGCACTGATCTTCCGCGAGCTGGTGGGCTGGCGCCCCGGCACGCAGCTCACGCCGGCGCAATAGCTACAGAAGATCCCGCAGCAGGCCGACCAGCGGCAGGTCGGCGGGCGGCATCGGATACTTGTTGAGGTCCATCGGCACGACCCATTTCAGGGTCTGGCCTTCGCGCGGCTGGGGCGTGCCGTTCCATTTGCGGCAGGCGAAGACCGGCATCAGCAGATGGAACTTCTCGTAGCCGTGGCTGGCGAAGGCGATGGGCGCCAGGCAGCTCGTTGCCGTCTCGATTCCCAGTTCCTCGTGCAGTTCACGCACCAGCGCATGTTCGGGCGTTTCGCCCGCATCGACCTTGCCGCCGGGAAATTCCCAGAGGCCCGCCATCGACTTGCCCGGCGGGCGCTGGGCGATCAGGACACGGCTGTCGGCATCGACCAGCGCAACGGCGGCCACCAGCACGAGCGGACGCTCGCCCAGCGGTGTCGGACCGCCCGGACACTCGTCTTCGAACGAGATCAAGAACGGTAGCTGCCGTTGATGTCGATGTAGCCGTGCGTGAGATCGCAGGTCCAGACGGTGGCGCGGCCGCGGCCGATGCCGAGGTCGATGTCGATGACGACGTCGGAGCCCTTGATGTGCTGGGCGACCGGCGCCTCGTCGTAGTTCGGGACGACCTGGCCCGCGTCGGTGATGCGCACGCCGCCGATCGAGATGCGCAGCTTGTCGCGGTCCGCACGTTCGCCCGATTTGCCGACGGCCATGACGATGCGGCCCCAGTTGGCGTCCTCGCCGGCGATCGCGGTCTTGACCAGCGGCGAGTTGGCGACCGCCAGGCCGATCTTGCGCGCTGCGCCGTTCGACGAGGCGCCGCCCACGTTGATGGTCACGAACTTGGTGGCGCCCTCGCCGTCGCGGGCGAGAAGCTGCGCGAGCTCGATCAGCACCTCGTCGAGAGCGCGCTTGAAATCGGCCAGCACGGGGTCGTCGGCTTCCTCGATCGGCGCATGGCGCGCCGCGCCGGTGGCGACCATCAGCAGCGTGTCGCTGGTCGAGGTGTCGCCGTCGACGGTGACGCAGTTCAGCGATTTGTCTGCGGCGTCGGACAGCAGCTTCTGCAGCACCGGTCCGGGGATCTTCGCGTCGGTGAAAGCGAAACCCAGCATCGTCGCCATGTCGGGCGCGATCATGCCCGAGCCCTTCAGGAAGCCGTTCACCGTAACCGTGCGCTCGCCGATCTTGGCCTGCCGCGTCGCCAGCTTGGGGAACGTATCGGTGGTCATGATGGCGGCGGCGGCCGACGACCAGGCGTCTTCCCGGCCGGACTTGATGAGGGTCGGCACGACGGCAGCGATCTTCTCCCAGTCGAGCGGCTGGCCAATCACACCGGTCGAGGCCATGAAGACCTCGTTGCGCGGGCACCCCAGCGCCTGGGCGATGGAGCGGGTCGTCTCCTCGACTGCCTTGTCGCCCAGCTTGCCGGTGAAGGCATTGGCGTTGCCGGCATTCACGACGATGGCGCGGACCTTGCCGCGGGCGAGGTTCTTGCGGCACCAGTCGACCGGCGCCGAGCAGGTCTTGGACTTGGTCAGGACGCCCGCGATGGTGGCCCCGGCCGGCACCACGGCCAGCAGCACGTCGTCGCGGTCCTGGTAACGCACGCCGGAGCGCGCGACGCCCAGCTTTACGCCGGCGATGCGGGGCAGCGTCGGCGTCGTCTTGGGGGCGAGCGGCGATAGGGCGTGGTTGGCGGACATGTTTCTCCCCTCGGGCGCGGCTGCGGAAAAGCAACCGGCCAGCGGCGGAGACTACACCAGAAACGCCCTAAAACGTGAGTTTTAGTTGGAGGCGATTCTGGGCGTCTTTACTTCGGCGGCGCAGCCGGCTTGGCTGGCGTGGCGGCGGGAGCCGCCGGTGTGGCCGGAGTGGCGGGCGCCGCCTCGGCCTTGGTGCCGTCCATGTTGAACTTCTCGATCTTCGATCCGGACCGGACCCGGTCGAGCTGGGCCGTGATGGCCTCGCGCGCCAGTTCCTCGCGGATCTGCTCGGACAGTTCCTCAAGCGCCGGCGGCGGCGCGGTGCGGCGGTCGTCGATCGAGATGACGTGGAAGCCGAACTGGGTCTTGGTCGGCGTTTCCGACGTCTGCCCCTTCTTCAGGTCGAAGGCGGCATCGGCGAATTCCTTCACCATGTCGGACTTCTTGAACCAGCCAAGATCCCCGCCCTCGGCGCCGGACGCCTTGTCGGTCGACTTTTCCTTGGCGAGCTTGTCGAAAGGCGTGCCCTTCTTCAGCTCGGCGATGATCGCCTTGGCCTCATCCTCGGTGGCCACGAGAATGTGGCGCGCATGCACCTCTTCTTCCGGCGGCATCGACTTCAGACGCTCCTGGTAGCGCTGCTGGATCTTCTCCAGGGTGACCAGACGGGAGATCTCGCGCTGGATCCAGAAATCCTGCAGCACCTGCTCCTCGACGAAGGCCATGCGCTTCTTGAACGCCGGATCCTCGTTGGTCTTGGTCTTCTTGCCTTCCTGCACGACCAGCTTGCTGTCGATGATGCGCTCCAGTAGCGCCGGGAACACCGCCTGCAACGGCATCGAACGATACTGCTGCGGCAGCGACTGCTGGGCGATTTCGAGTTCGGACAGGCGGATCTGCTGGCCGTTCACGACCGCCACGACCGGATCCTTGACGGCGGTAGGGGCCGGGGTCGCGGCGGCGGCCGGCGGCTTCGCGGCGGGCTGTCCTGCGGGCGGCTTGGGGGCCTGCGCCGGCGGAGTCTGGGCCAGAACGGGTCCCGCGAGGAGGGCGACCGCGCCACTCAGGAGGGCGAGGCGCAGGTTGCGCAGGTCATGGCTCATGGCGGACTCCAGCAGATTCATTCAATACGAAAGGCGCAAATCGTTTACACAGGCCCGCTTGGGCCAAGCAAGCGCCGCCTCCCCGACGAGAGGCGTAATGGCTTTGAATTGCGGCACTTTTTCGTGAGTACCGCGTCCATGGCGAGGCGTTCGCCGGCGGGGCCTTCCCTTCCGACAGGTGGCGCGACGATTGCACAGCGATTGCCACTGCCGCGGCGGGACGGTTGCGCTGGCAGGCTGCGTTGACACTCCCCGACCCGCTCTCTATCTCTCACGCAGGGGGCGGGCCTATGTGCCCGCCTAAGTCATTAGAATATCGAGGTTTTCATGCTTGGCGCGCTCGCCCGGAGTTTGTTCGGGACGGCCAACGACCGGATCGTCAAGGGCTTCGACAAGACGGTGGCGAAGATCAACGCCCTCGAGCCGGAGATGGTCAAACTCTCGGACGATCAACTCCGGGGCAAGACCGTCGAGTTCCGGGAGCGCCTTTCCAAGGGCGAAACGCTCGACCAGCTGCTGCCGGAAGCCTTCGCCACGGTGCGCGAAGCGGCCAAGCGGACGCTCGGCCAGCGCCACTTCGACGTCCAGCTCAAGGGCGGCATGGTCCTGCATCAGGGCAAGATCGCCGAGATGAAGACCGGCGAGGGCAAGACCCTCGTGGCCACGCTGGCGGTCTATCTGAATGCCCTGCCCGGCAAGGGCGTGCATGTCGTCACCGTGAACGACTACCTCGCCCGCCGCGACGCCGAGTGGATGGGCCGCGTCTACAATTTCCTCGGCCTCACGGTCGGCATCATCGTCCACGAACTCGACGACGAGCAGCGCAAGGCGGCCTATGCCTGCGACGTCACCTACGGCACCAACAACGAACTCGGCTTCGACTACCTGCGCGACAACATGAAGTATCGCCTGGACGCGATGGTCCAGCGGCCCTTCAACCATGCCATCGTCGACGAGGTCGATTCGATCCTGATCGACGAGGCGCGCACGCCGCTCATCATCTCCGGCCCGGCCGAGGATTCCTCCGAGCTCTACCGCCGCGCCGACACAGTGATTCCGCAGCTCAAGGCCGAGCATTTCGAGAAGGACGAGAAGAACCGCACCGTCGTCCTGACCGACGCCGGCATCGAGGCGATCGAGGACATCCTGCGCACCGACGGGCTGCTGGCCGAAGGCATCAGCCTCTATGCACCGACCATGGTGTCGGTGCTGCACCACATCACCCAGGCACTGCGCGCCCACAAGCTGTTCGCGCGCGACGTCGACTACATCGTCAAGGACGGCCAGGTCGTCATCATCGACGAGTTCACCGGCCGCATGATGCAGGGCCGTCGCTATTCGGAAGGCCTGCACCAGGCGCTCGAGGCCAAGGAGCATGTCGAGATCCAGCGCGAGAACCAGACGCTGGCCTCCATCACCTTCCAGAACCTGTTCCGCATGTACCCGAAGCTCTCGGGCATGACCGGCACGGCGCTGACCGAGGCGGCGGAGTTCTCCGAGATCTACAAGCTCGAGGTAGTCGAGATCCCGACCAACGTCCCGGTCGCCCGCAAGGACGCCGACGACGAGATCTACCGCACGCTCGCCGACAAGACGCGCGCCATCGTCAAGCTGGTCGGCGAATGTCGCGCGCGCCAGCAGCCGATGCTGGTCGGCACCGTCTCGATCGAGAAGTCCGAGGAACTGTCCGAGGCGCTGAAGAAGGCCGGCATTCCGCACAACGTGCTGAACGCCCGCTTCCACGACCAGGAAGCGCAGATCGTGGCCCAGGCCGGACGTCCGGGCGCCGTTACCATCGCCACCAACATGGCCGGCCGCGGCACCGACATCCAGCTCGGCGGCAACGTCGAGATGCTGGTGCAGCAGAGCGTGCCCGAGATCACCGCGAAGTTCCCCGACGAGGCGGCCCGCAACGCCGAGATCGCCCGCGTAGAGGCCGAGATTCGAGCCGGCGTCGAGCGCGACCGTCCGATCGTGCGCGCAGCGGGCGGCCTTTTCGTGGTCGGCACCGAGCGCCACGAATCGCGGCGCATCGACAACCAGCTGCGCGGCCGTTCGGGCCGCCAGGGCGACCCCGGCGCGTCGCGCTTCTTCCTGTCGCTGGAAGACGACCTGATGCGCATCTTCGGCAACAACAAGGTCCTCGACTGGGTCCAGAAGAAGGGCATGGCCGACGACGAGGCGCTGACCCATCGCTGGCTCAACAAGGCGCTGGAAACGGCGCAGGGCAAGGTCGAGGCGCGCAACTTCGAGATCCGCAAGAACCTGCTGCGCTTCGACGACGTGATGAACGCCCAGCGCCAGGAGATCTACAAGGAGCGTATCGAGCTGATGGGCACGGAGGACGTGTCCGAGACCGTCGCCGGCATGCGCCGCGACGTGGTCGACACGCTCGTCAAGCGGACCATCCCCGAGGGCGTCTACGCCGAGCAGTGGAAGATCGGCGAACTGAAGGAAGAGGTGCAGCGCATCTTCGGCCTCGACCTGCCGGTCGACGAGTGGGCGAAGGAAGAAGGCATCGCCGACGAGGAGATCAAGGTGCGCCTGAACGACGCCGTCGAGCGCGTGTTCGCGCAGAAGGCCGCGCAGTACGGGCCCGACGTCTGGCGCCAGGTCGAGAAGAGCGTGCTGATGCAGATCTTCGACCAGAACTGGAAGGACCACCTCCTCCATCTCGACCATCTGCGCCAGGGCATCGGCCTGCGCGCCTATGGCCAGAAGGATCCGCTGAACGAATACAAGCGCGAGGCCTTCAACCTATTCAGCGACCTGCTGACCAACATGCGCGAACAGGTCGTGACGCTGCTGGCGACCCTGCAGATTCGCATGGAGCCGCCGCCGATGCCCGAAATGCCGACCAACATGCACGAGGTGCATGAGGATCCGGCGCTGGCCGCGGCGATGAGCGACGATCCCGCCTACGATCCGGCCGACCCGGACGGTGGCGGCGTGGCGACGCTGCATCGCCCGCGGCCGGTCACCAACGGACCGATCGATCCGAACGATCCGTCGACCTGGGGCAAGGTCTCACGCAACGCCCCCTGCCCCTGCGGCTCGGGCAAGAAGTTCAAGCACTGCCACGGGCGTGTCTAGGATCCTCGTCCGACAGACGTTCCTGCGAGAGCAGGAGTTGTCGTCGGCGAGGCCGGCGAGGAATTCAACTTCCTCCGCATGATCGAATGGCCCCGCTGCGGAGCCTGGCTCTCAGCGGCGTATCGTGGCCTTGCGGCAACGATCAGGGCAGCGAAGACTCGATACCCGCATTGGGTTTCACCTCGAACCTCGGCCGACGATGCGACCGCTGCGTGCCTTCAATTGGGCTCGCACCAGTTCAACGCCGCTGCGGGCACTTTCAGGATTGCCGCCACGGCGGTGGCCGTCGCCTCGTTCACACAGCCAAGGTCACCGGGCGCGTAGTCCTGCGCCAGAAGTTCCTCGTGCTCGAGGTGCCGCAGCCCCATGAGGTGCCCGATCTCCCGCATCATGACGTCTCGCAGGCTGAGCGAATGCTGCTGCAGATAGGCCCTCGCATCGGGGAAGATCAGCAACACTCCGCCTCCCAGCGGCATGCCCTGAACGCTTCCCAGGCTCTGGGTCCGTCTTCCTAGTTCGCGTACCCCCTCCTTGCCCGGCGCTTTCCTGATCAGCCAGCTCTGGTTGGCGCCTCGTCCCTCCGGCGAAGCCACCACGTCGATGCGAGCCACGCCATTCAGGGCGGCATTCCATTCCTCGATGGCGCTCAGCATGTGGGCACGCTCGGACTGCGTGAAGTTTGGATCGATCCAGACGGGAACGACTCGCGGCGATCCGCCATGGCGGGGGTGGTCGGTATAGCTCGGCGCCGCATGGGACGCCGTGGCGAGAACCATTCCCATCGCCACCAGCATTCCCCGAACCGATGCGAGAAAGCCAGGGAGTGCCTTCCTCGCCCGCCGGGACTTGCGGTTGGGAACACCGCCGTAGAGAGACTTCTTCATGGTGAACCCTCGTGGAGCAACGCAAATCACGGACAGTTCAAGGTGACCACACAGCGCTTCCGCGCTACGCGCCCAGCCCGGACAGGACAAAGGAGATGTCGTCGGCGAGAGCGGAGAGGAGCTGGACCTCTTCCACATCGAACGCCTGCGGTTCCCCCGCATAGATCACGAGGGCCGCCACGATCGTACCCTCGCGCCGCAGCGGCAGGACGATGCTCGAGCGATATCCGTGCCGCAGCGCTTCATCGCGCCACGGTCGTGCGTTCGGATTGGTCGCGAAATCCTGGTTGATCTGGATGGTTCCCGTCTTGGTCGCCATGCCCAGCGGCCCGTTGCCCGTGGGTTCGTCGTTCCAGGTGATGTGGGCCTTGGCGAGATAGCCGTTGTCGTATCCCGCAATCGCCGGGAAGTGGAAGGTCTTGCCGGGATCGTCGTTGGCGACGGCGACAGCTGCCATCCGGTAGTCACCGAATTCGACGAGGCTGGTGCAGATCTGATCGAAGACATCGGACTCGGACCGGGCCCGCAGCAGGATGCTGGTTGCCGCCTGCAGCGAACGCTTCACGCGCCCCAGTCGCAGAACCTCCTGCTCCAGTTTCACACGATCGCTGATGTCGACGCCCATCGCCTGACGATAGGTCCGTCCGTCGAGTTCGAAGGCGCTGACCCGCACCTCCGCGGGAAAGGTGCTGCCGTCCTTGCGGCGGATGAGGGCGCGGATCTCTATCCGGCCGCCGGCCGCCACCAGTGCCGCGGCCCCCTGATCCCCCTCGGCGGTACCATCAGGCAGTCTGAGGTCTCGCGCATCCATCCCCCGCAGCTCCTCGGCGCTGTACCCCACAGCTTTCTGCGCGGCTTCGTTGGTCTCGAGAATACGATTGTCGCCGTCCAGCACGATGAACATGTCCTGCACGGCATGAACGAAGCGAAGGTTGCTCACCGCCAGTTCACGCGCCTCATCCTGCTGGCTTCTCCACAGCGACCACACCAGGAAAGCCGCTACCAGAATGGTCGTCCCGAACACGAGGGCGATCTTCTCGGATCGGAGATCGATTCGGCGCATCACCTCGTCGTAGTCCGACTTGGCGATCACGATCCAGGGCAGGCCCTTGACGGCATACGAGGCAGCAAGGACCCTCTTGCCGCGGTAGTCCAGAGCCTCCCGCACGCCGTCTCCCTGGCGGATCGCGGCGGCGGCAGTGAGGTTCGGCGTCGACAGAGGCAGGCGGAGCCCGGAGGGCGGGATTGGGCGCTCCCAGAAGCGCGGTGCCACCAGGAAGAGGGCGTCATCGCCGTCTCGACGCACGACCAGGACTTCCGATGTCGGGCTGTCGCCCGGCCAATTCTGAATTTTCCGGAACAGCTCGACACTCGGGTCGACCATGAGCACCACGACGAACTGGCCCGAGGACTGGCCAGCCGCGGGCGCGCCGGCATTGAACGGTTGCGCGAATGCCATGCTGGGGCTCGGGGGGGAGCCGGCATCGAGTCGGAGCGGTCCGATCATCAGCTTGCCTTCGCGTGCCGCTTCACGCACGAGGCCTTCGACGCGGTCATGATCCTTGTGACCGGGAGCGCCGCCCACCTCGACCAGCAATTGCCCATCGGCCGAAAACAGCATGATTTCACGCCGCTCGGGATGTCCGATCAGCATCTGGTACAGGAGTAGTTCAACGAACTGGCGCAGTTCCGCACCGGCCTCGATCTGGCCGAACGGCAACCCCTTGATGGACGTGACCAGAAACCCCAGGTCGATCGCTCTTTCAGCGACCCACTGGTCGATCTGCTGCGCCTTGAGGCGGGCGATACCGGCCTGCTGGGTCAGCCGCTCGTCGCGAAAGGCGGCCCGCAGATCGCTGGTGAGAAGGTATCCGATACCGGCGATGCCCAGCGCAAAGGCGGCGAACACGCCCACCAGCAACCGGTTTCTGCTCTTGAGGACCGCTTCTTCGCGAGCCCCGTGCCGCACGGTCTTGCGAAACGAACGCTGGAAGAAGACGCCGAAGGCGATCAGGGCGATCACGAGGCCAAGCGCCAGCAGCGCTCCGCGCGAAAACAGATCCTGCATCGCACGCTCGAATGACGGGAGCATCTCAAGCCACTCCACGAGCGTGAGCAGGGCAGCGACAAGCATCAACCCGACCAGCGCCGCGAGCGAGATCCAATAGATCTGCCGCGTGGAACCAGTCTTGGGTTCCGTCCCGGAGTGAGGAAGCTGCTGCTGTGTCATCGCCAACCGAACTGGGTGCCTCTACCGTCGCCTGAGCGCGCCGCGTACTTGGCCACCCCACACTAGAGCCAAGGCGCCGGCCGCGCCCTTGATCCAGCGCAATCATCGACCCGCCGCCGATGACCTACAATGGGCTGGTGAACTCAGAAGTGTTTGCATGGTACGTATTTTGTCGACGCTAGGGAATTCCTCCCGGCGTTGCTGCGAGACGAGGGCCAAGCGTGGCGCACTCCGAACCGGTGGCCGCGCCCGGCGGCCGAGATGCTTAGATGGTTGTCGGCCTTTGCGATCAGCGTCCTCTGCTGGAGTTTCGCGCCGGAGACCCGTGCCTTAACCATTACCCTCGACAGCAGGTCGATTCCCGGACTGACCCCTAAGGCCCCCCTTGTCGCCCATACGCTTCGCATCAGCGGCCGTTTCGAGCAGGGCGACGGGGACAAGCTGCGGGTCATGCTGGCCGGCCTCAAGAACAAGACCGTCAGGATCGCCAATCAACCCCTGGCAACCGCCGAACTCAGCAGCAGCGGGGGCGACCTGCTCGAAGGCCTGAAGGTCGGGTATCTTTTTCGTGAATTCGAGGTGGCCACGCTCGTGCGCAAGGGCGACATCTGCCTCTCCGCCTGTGCGATGGCGTTCCTGGGCGGTACGGCCAGCCGACAGTCGCCCACGCCGCTGCCCAGCCGCACCATCGAGATCGGCGGTCAAGTCGGCTTCCACAATTTCACGCTGGATGCCACGGCGGTCCAGAGCGAGACGAAGGGCGATGCCACGGCGGGAATAGCCCGCGGCTTCGGACTGGGCAGGGCCGGCGCGTCGGCGCTGATCCGCTATGCCGCCGACCTCGGCGTCGACCCGGGCTTCATCGCGCAACTGCTCGCGCGACCGCCCGACACCTGGCTCTACGTCGACACCGACGAAATGTTCCTGACCGTCGGCGCCTGCCCGAGCGGGCCCGAACCGCCGCTGGGCCGCCTCGAACAGCAGGCCGTTAATGTCTGCAATCACGCAAGCGGCGGGGCCGGTGTCGCCGAAGCTTCCCAGGCGCAGCCGATGTCGGCCCGCGAGGCCAAGCGCTACCTGCTCGAGCAGGTCCAGCGGAACATCGCGAGCGCGAACGTCAAGGGGCCGCTCGTCGGACAGCTCGCGGGCGTCCTCGCCTCCAAGGACGACCGGCTGATCGACAGTGTGTATGCGGACCTGCGTGCCGCGGGGATCTCGTTGCCGGAGCAGGTGGGCCGAAGCTTCATCGTCAGCGGGTATGCTTTCGGTGAACTGCAGGCCGACTGCCACGTGAACCTGTTGGGGGGCGATCCCAACAAGTTCGACTTTGTCCTCATCATCAGGGGAGTGGGCCTTTCCCGATCCTTCGCCCTCCCGCCACCGATGTGCCCGGCTCTCTTCCGGTACGACGGTCAGCAGGTCATCAATCCGAAACGCTGAGCGCCTGTTCCTTCAGCCAGGCGCGGGCCTTGGCCTCCGTCTTGAAGAGCCGGGCCGGCCGCTTGGACGGCGAGAGGTTGACGAAGCGCCGGAAGGCCAGCTGCACGGCGTCGCTGATGGCCACGACGGCCAGGGGACCGCTCGGGAAATGGGACGTATAGGCGCTGAGCCGCGCGCCCATCGCCATCACGTCGTTGTCGTCATAGACCGGCTTCAGCGCCGTCGCATCGAACAGCTTCGAATAGGCCAGTGCGTTGGCCACGACGAGGGCATCGAAATGCTCCTCCATCTCCTTCAGGGTCACCTCCCCTTCTGCGACGACATGGATGAGTTTTTGCTCATGCAGGATTTCCCAACGCAGCGGCATTCCACAACTCCGAAGCCCCTCGTACAGGCCGGCAGCCTATCACGGCCCGATCGATGCTGGCCAAAACCTGTTTCGTGCCCACAGGGCGCGCTATCATTCCTCACGTCCGGTGTTGGCGAAGAGATTGGCGCATGAAAATGTCTCGCGTTCTGGCAATTCTCGTGGGCCTGTCGATGGCCTCGCCCTGGGCCGCTCCCGGCGCGCGGGCGCAGCAGGACACGGGTTCGGCCAACTACATCATGCTGGGCTGCGAGGCCTTCCTGCTCGACCCCATCCCGACCTCGCGACTGCTTCTGGCCGGCGTCTGCGCGGGCATCATCGACACGCTGCAGGTGATGAAACCTAATATCTGCCTGCCCGGCATCGCTACGCGCCGTCTGCTGGTGCGCGGTGTCGTGAGCTATATCAACACCATTCCCGCACGCCTGCACGAGAACTTCATCGAGCTGGCAAGCGAAGCCCTCGAACAGACCTGGCCCTGTGCGCCCAAGTAAAGCAGTCCACCGGGCTCACTCGACGACGTAGAAGCAGACGAACCCGTCGAGCGGCGTCTCCTTCCATTCGGAAGGCTTGTAGTCGACGAACTGTTCCATCATCGCCTTTGCCTTGCCCTCGCCCACGAGCCTCTGCTGCACGATGATGTAGAGGCGCGGCACGCGGCCGCGGAACTTGAGGTTCCGCATGTCCTCGATCGACCAGAAGTCGGCGTGGTTGGCCATGACCCGGACGTTGCGCACCTCGAGGCCGATCTCGGGCGACGGCACGAAGATCAGGGTGGAGCCGCGGTCGGGCGCCGGCACGTCGATCGTGCGGAGGAACTTCACGACCGCGTCGTTGGCAGTGGAGTGCCGGAAGTCGCGCACGCCCAGCGGATGGCCGAGATTGACGACGACATGCTTGGCGTGGGCCGCCAGCCCATAGAGCACGCCGACCAGCGCCATCATGACGCCCGCCGCCCGCAGCAGCCGGCTCGGCACGATCAGGAATGCCTGCACCGCGCCGACCAGCAGCAGCAGCGAGACCGGACGGAAATAGCGCTCCTCCTGGCCGATCGTGGCGCCCCGCGCCCACAGGAGCAGGAAGACGGCGGCGTAGGCCAGCGTCGTCAGGCCCACGAACACCAGGTAATCGGCATGGCTCCGGCGCAGTTGCCGCCACATGACGACAAGCGTGACCGCGGCCGGCAGCGCGAGGATGTAGCCCACCGCCAGTTGCGAACCGAAGATCGCACGGCTGGGATGGAGCAGGATGAAGTTCCACATCTCGCCGAACGAGAGCGCGGCGCCCCAGACGCAGCTCAGGATGAAGATCGCGTGGGTGACGAACACCGACCACTGGATCGACGCCACCGTCGAAGCCGCCGTCCAGCCGCGGGAGTACCAGGCGTAATAGAGGACGACGCCCACGATCGCGATGGCGATGCCGGCCACCAGCCCGCGACGCACCGTATCGACCTTGTCCCGCCACGGGTGCGGTCCCGAGAGCACCGCTGCCGAGATGGCGGCACAGGCCAGGACGACGGCTGACAGCTTGGCGAAGAACATGACGGCCGTGCCGAGCACCAGCGGCGGCACGGCGAACCAGCGCAGGTCCCGCAGCCGCCACACGAGCAGCAGGAACCACGGCGCGATTCCGAACAGCAGGATCTCGCCGCCGATGAAGATCACGAACGGAAAGGCGAAGCCGCGGCTGCAGACGATCAGCACGAGCGAGATCGCGATGACATGCGGCGGAAAGCCGAAGGCGCGATAGAGCGTCCACCAGCCCAGCAGGCCGATTACCGAAAAGACGGCGACCGTCGCGATCACCGCGTGGCCCAGGCTCAGGCCCAGTTCCTCCAGGACACCCGGTACGACATGCTGTCCCGGCGACCAGATCGACATGAAGGTCGAGATGTCCTTCGTGATGTCCTGCGGATCGGGAGAGGCCCAGTGGTTCCAGGGCAGGCCGTGGCGGAGGTCCCACCCCAGCAGCCCCCAGCCGCTGTCGGACCAGATGACCGGCCGGACGATGGCATTGATCAGCGTATAGGCCAGCACGATCGCCACGATCAGGGCGCAGCAGGCAATGACGATGGACTTTGGCGACGCGATTGGCCCGCCGCTCCGGACTTCGGGACTCATGCCCCCTGAATACACCGGCGCCCGCATGAGCCCTATCGATTGACGTCTTAAAATGTTATACTATAACAATTAATAGTATAACATTATCTGACGGGCGTAGGGAGATTTCGGATGCAGCGGATCGGCGTATCGGCACTCGCTCTGGCAGCAGGTCTTTCCGCAGCCCAACCGGCTTTCGCCCAGTCTCCGCAGCCTTCGGCGCCGCCCAACCCGACCGAGGCCCAGCCTGCCACCCTGCCGGACGCCGCATCGGGCGCGCTTGCTATCGAGGTGGTCGGCAAGCGACTCGACCGCGAGCGCAGCGAGATCCAGCCCAGCCTCGGCGCCACGCGCTACGATTTCAGCAAGACCGCCATCAGCAACACGCCCCAGGGCGAGAACGCGCCGTTGAACCAGGTACTGCTGCGCGCACCCGGCGTCGTTCAGGACGGCTTCGGCCAGATCCATGTCCGTGGCGACCACGGCAGCCTGCAGTACCGGCTGGACGGCGTGCAGTTGCCCGAGGGCCTGGCGCTGTTCAGCAGCATCCTCTCGCCCCGCTTTGCCGACCAGCTTTCGCTCATCACCGGCGCGCTGCCCGCCCAGTACGGCCTTCGCACCGCCGGCGTCGTCGACATCGCCGTGAAATCCGGCACGACCAATCCCGGCGGCGAGGCCTCGATGATGACGGGCTCCTACAACTGGCTGCAGCCCGCCCTCCAGTACGGCGGCCGTTCCGACAAGTTCGATTATTTCGCCGTCGGCCAGTATGTCAGCAACGGCATCGGCATCGAGAACCCGACCTCGTCTACCGCTCCGCTGCACGACGACACCGCGCAATGGTATGCGCTCACCAAGCTCACCGCCCTGGTCGACGACAATACGCGCCTCAGCTTCATCGGCGGCGGCGCCAGCGCGCGCTACCAGATCCCCAACGTGCCCGGACAGGCGCCCAGCTTCCCGCTGAACGGCATCACCGACTGGAACAGCGCGCTGCTCGACCAGCGCCAGTGGGAGGACACCTACTTCGGCATCGCCTCGCTGCAGAAGAGCTACCAGGATTTCAACCTGCAGCTCTCCGGCTTTGCCCGCTACTCCAAGCTCTCCTACCAGCCCGACGCGCTGGGCGACCTGCTCTACAACGGCATCGCGCCCTGGTCGCAGCGCTCCAGCCTCGCGGTCGGCGCACAGGGCGACGCCAGCTGGAAAGTCGCTTCCAACCACACGCTGCGCGGCGGCTTCCTCGTCCAGCGCGAGCGCGTCACCAGCTTCAGCCAGAACAACGCGCTGGGCCTGGTTCCCGATCCCGCCGATCCAACGGCGATGATTCCCGGCACCGATCCGGTGGGCTTCACCGACGGTTCCGACATCGTCGGCTGGACCTACAGCGTCTACCTGCAGGACGAGTGGAAGGTGATCCCGAACGTCACGATCAACTTCGGTGCCCGCTTCGACGCGATCTCCGGCCAGATTTCCGAGAACCAGGTCAGCCCACGCATCAACGTCGTCTGGGAGCCGACGCCAGAGATCGCCTTGCGGGCCGGCTACTCGCGCTACTTCGTGCCGGCGCCGCTCAACCAGGTAGGCTTCGGCTCGCTCGCGGTCCGCGCCGGCACCACCGCCGAGCCGGAGAACTTCCAGAACGATCCGGTCAGGGCCGAGCGGTCCGATTACTTCGACGTCGGCCTGACCGTGAAGCCAGTCGACGGCCTGACCGTCGGCTTCAGCGGCTACTACAAGATCGCCGAGAACTATATCGACAAGGGCCAGTTCGGCGCACCCGTCCAGCTTGCCTCCTTCAACTACGCCAACGCGCAGGTGAAGGGCTTCGAGCTCTACGCCAACTACGACAAGGGTCCGTGGTCCCTCTACGGCAACCTCGCCTGGTCCAAGGTCAACGCCACCAACATCACGTCGGCTCAGTACAATTTCTCGCCGGGCGATCTCGCCTATATCGGCAACTACTGGATCACCGCCGACCACGACCAGGGTTGGACCGGTTCCGCCGGCGCCGCCTATGTCTTCAACTCCGGCAGCGACTGGGCCACCCGCGTCTCCGCCGACATGCTGTTCGGCAGCGGCCTGCGCACCAGCGTTATCACGCCCAACGATACGTCCCTGCCGGCCTATGCCACGCTCAATCTCTCAGTGACCCAGAAGGTGCCGCTCAGCGGCAGCAAGGGCACACAGATCCGGCTCGACGCGATCAACGTGACCGACGGCGTCTACGAACTGCGCACCGGCGAGGGCGTCGGCGTCGGCGCACCGCAATACGGAATGCGCCGCGCCTTCTTCGTGACGCTGGCGCAAAAATTCTGACCCGCAATCGACATGATCGGGAGGGCCAGGGCGTGCTAGAACCATGCCCATGCCCGACACAATTCTCCCCCACGTCCTGCACCTCAAGGGCGGCTCCAACTTCCGCGACCTCGGCGGCTACACGACCGCCGACGGCCGCACCGTCCGCCGCAACGCCGTCTTCCGTTCCGCCCATCTCGGCGGCCTGACCGACGAGGATCGCGGCGCGCTGGGCAAGCTCGGCGTGCGCACCATCGTCGATCTGCGCGGCGTCAACGAAGCGGCCGAGACGCCGCATCTGGTCGAAGGCCTGGCCTGCCGCATCGTCGGCGCGCACATCGAGCCCGGCGTCGGCGACAAGATCCGCGGCGCCGTGGCCGACGGGTCGGCCAATCCGCACATCATGATGCAGTTCCTCACCGACCATTACCGCGACTATCCGCGCCGCTGCGCACCGGGGTTCCGCACCCTGTTCGCCACCTTGAGCGACGGCGAGCACCGGCCGCTGGTGTTCCACTGCACCGCCGGCAAGGACCGCACCGGCTTCGCCTCCGCCCTCCTCCTCACCCTGCTGGGCGTGCCCTGGGAAACGGTGATGGAAGATTATCTTCGCACCAACGACCTGTGGACCGGCCATATCGGCCGCTACCCCGAACTCGACATCGACACCCGCGCCGCCATCATCGAGGCACGCACGCCCTATCTCGAAGCCGCCTTCGACGTCGTGCGCGGCGACTTCGGCACGCCGGAAGCCTTCGCCGAAAAGGCGCTGGGCCTCGATGCCGCGGCGCGCGACCGGCTGAAGAGCGATTTGCTGGAAGGGTGAGTTCCGCGCTACGCCTGTCGGCATGGCCGACACGCGCTATGAGACTCCCGAGCCCTTCAAGGTCGACATTCCCGAACGGGCGCTGATCGATCTCGACGAGCGCCTGCGCCGCTGGCGCCCGCCAACGGCGATTGAGGACCGGGGCTCCTGGGCCTCGGGCACCGATCCCGCCTTCCTCGCCGAACTGGTCGACTACTGGCGCCACGGCTACGACTGGCAGCGCTGCCAGGAAGCAATCAACCGGTGGCCCAACTACCTGGTCGATATCGGCCCGCAGCGGCTCCACTTCATCCGCGAGCCCGGCACGGTGGTCGAGGATGCGCCGCGGCCTATTCCACTGGTCGTGACGCACGGCTGGCCGGGATCGATCGTCGAGTTCCTGCACCTCGTCGACGTGCTCGCCCATCCCGAGGAGCATGGCGGCGATCCGCTCGACGCCTTCGACGTGATCGTGCCGTCGTTGCCGGGCTATGGTTTCTCCGGTCCGCCGATCCGCGCCGACGGCACGACGGGCCCGATCGGGCCGCGCGCCATCGCCGGCCTCTGGCACAAGCTCGTCACCGAGAAGCTCAACTACGACCGGCCCTATGGCATCCAGGGCGGCGACTGGGGCGCCGTCGTCTCGTCGTGGCTGGCCTTCGATCATCCGCAGAAGGACGACTCGGGTGTGCTCGGCGTCCATCTCAACATGATGGGGCTCCGGCCGGGCCTCGATCTCAAGACCGCGACGCTCAGCGCCGACGAGCAGGCCTGGCTGGCGAAGATGGGCACCGCGCTCGACGACAAGACCGCCTACCAGCGCATCCACGCCACGCGACCGCAGACCCTGGGCGTGGCGCTCAGCGACTCGCCGGTCGGCCTCGCGGCCTGGATCGCGGAGAAATTCCAGGCGTGGAGCGACTGCGGCGGCGATCCGCTGAAGCGCTTCTCGATGGATACGCTGCTCGACAACATCATGGTCTATTGGCTGACCGGTACCGCGGGCACCTCGACCTGGCTCTATCGCGGCGCCGCCGAACAGAAGCCGCGTGCATTGCCGGAAGGCGCGAAGGTCGAAACGCCGACCGGCTTCGCCGCTTTCCCCGCCGACATCGCACCGGCGCCGCCCCGGGAATGGATCGAGCGCGCCTTCAACCTGCGTCGCCACACGGTGATGCCGAGCGGCGGCCACTTCGCGGCACTCGAGGAACCGGACCTGCTGGTCGAGGACATCAGGGCCTTCTTCCGCCCCCTGCGCTACGGCGCGGCGAACGATTAGAGCGCGAGGGAACGCGGCCGCCGGGCGACGAGCGCGGCGATCACCGCCAGCGAGGCGAGCGTGCCGAAGAGCAGCAGCGAATCGGTGTAGGTGCCGCTCCAGTCGCGCAGCATGCCCGACGCGAGCGGCCCCACCGCCTGCGCCGTGACCTGCAACGAGAGCGCCACGCCGCGGATCGCACCATAGCTCTCGCGCCCGAAATAGTCGGCCCAGGCCACCGGCAGCAGCAGCATGACGCCCCCTATGCCGATGCCGAACAAGCCGGCTGCCGCCATCGCGGTTTCCACTCCCGAGATGAAGATCAGCCCATAGCTGCCAAACGCCATGCACACCGCACAGACCGCCATCAGGTAACGCACCGGCCAACGGCGCGGCAGGAAACCGATACCGAAGCTCGCCACGCCCGAGACCATCGCCACGAAGGCGATGACGGAAGCCGCCGCGACGGGCGACAGGCCGCGCTCGATCAGGTGCGGTGCATTGTGCAGGCTGACACCCGCCTGCACGGGAAACAGCAGGACGGTGTAGAGAGAGAGCAGCCAGAAGGCCGGCGTGCGCATCGCCTGCGCCCGGCTCCAGCGCGGCTCGACCAGCGGCGGCGCCTTGCCGTCGGCCAGCCGGTCGGGCTGCAGGCCAACGTCCTCGGGCCGCCGGACCAGCAGCAGCCAGCACGGCACGAAGCCGACCAGGAGCACCGTGGCGCCGACCGCGATCCAGCCAGCGCGCCAGTCCGCGCCGCTAATGGCGAACTGGGCGATCAGCGGCAATCCGACCAGCCCGGACATCTGCGCCAGCGTGGCGAACGACGCCGCGATGCCCCGGCGCGCCACGAACCAGTTGTTGAGTGCGCTGTAGAGCCCGAGGTCGAATGGCCCCGCCCAGATCATGCGGGCGAAGCAGAACAGCAGATAAAAAAGCAGCAGCGACTGGATCAGCGACAGCGCCATGCAGGCGATACCCGTGCCGGCAACCGCGAGGCAGAGCACGAGGCGCGCGCCGCGGCGGTCGACAAACGGGCCGATCACCGGCGAGATGATCGCGGCCAGCACGCCGCCCAGCGACACCGCACCCGACATCTCGGTGCGCGACCAGCCGAACGCCTCGGTCATCGGCACGACGAAGATCGACAGCACCGCGACCGCCGGCCCCTGCCGCGCGAAGCCCGCAAGGCAGATGCAGCCCAGCACCACCCAGCCGTAGAAGAACGGCAGCCGCGGGATCAGGAATCGCGGCAGGGGCGGTGCTTGCATGCCCGCTTAAGCGAAGGTCGCCGTGGCCTGCGCCGCGATCGTGCCCTTGGGCGTCACCGTCCAGAGTTCAGCGCCCTTGCTGTCCGCCGTCGGCCCGCCGATTGCGTCGAAGGGCGCGGTGTCGAACAGCGGCGCGCGGGCGCGGATGGCGAAGGACTTGATCGGCCGTCCCGGATTTGAATCGCGCAACAGGTCGAACAGGCATTGCTGCGCGAAGGGACCGTGCACCACCAGGCCGGGATAGCCCTCGGTCTCGATGCAGTAGGTCCGGTCGTAGTGGATGCGATGGGGGTTGAAGGTGATGGCGGAGTAGCGGAACAGCATCACCGGATCGGCCTTGATGGTGCGCCGCCACGGCACGTCCGTGGGTGCCGCCTCGCGCACCGGCACGCCACTCTTCTCGCCGGCCTTCACCTCCTCGCGGAACACGGTGTTCGCCACCTCGGTCACGGCGAGGCCGCGCGGCGTGTAAATCCGGCGCGTCTGGCTGGTGACGATCAGGCTGCCGGTGCCGCCGCCTCTGACCTGCACGTCGGAGAATTCGGTCTCGCGGCGCAGCCTGTCGCCCACCCGGATGTCGCCCTCGAAGGTGAAGGTCGAGCCGGCATACATGCGGCGCGGCAGCGGAATCTTCGGCAGCACGCCGCCTTCGGTCGGCAGCCCGTCCTCGGCCAGCACGTTGCGGCGGGCATAGGAATGCAGGAAGCAGAGATGCCAGCCCGGCGCGATCGCCTCGCCTTCCGCCGGCACCTTGTCGTCACGGTCGAACGTCGCGATCATCGCCTTCAGCGGCGCCTGCGTGACGACGTCCTCGTCCTCGATCTTGCGGCCGAGTTCCTTCTTGAGCGGTTCGATGTCGATGGTCATGGGTGCTTCCTCCGGGCTTTCAGCCAGCGTACCCAATCCCCTGCCATGATTCGCCGTCCGCACCCGCATGAAATCAAGCTGCTGCCGCAGATCGAAAACGAGGCCGACCTTCGCTATCGGCACGTGGGCCTCGACCGCGTCATCGACATGCCGCCCGCCAGCCTCGCCTCGCTCGAGGCTGGCCGGCGCGAAGGCCGGCTCTGGATCGCGGTCTCAGCCCTCGACCAGCCCATTGGCTTCGCCCTGATGAAGTTTCCCGGCGGCACGGCCTGGCTCGACCAGCTCTCGGTGCTCAATCGCTGGCAGGGCCGGGGACATGGCAGCGCGCTGATCGAACAGGTCGCGGCCGCTGCCCGTCGCCTCGGACACCGCACGCTTTACCTGTCGACCTATCGCGACGTCCCCTGGAATGCGCCCTACTACACACGCCGCGGCTTCGAGGAGATGCCGCGCGGAGACTGGCCGCACATCTTCCGCATGCAGGAGATGGGGGCTAACCGGCACGGCCATCCGCCCTGGCGGCGGACGATCATGCGGCGGTTACTGTAAATCTCCGTCGTCCTGAGCGGAGCGCCGAAGGCGCGAAGTCGAGGGACCTCTTTTCGCATCGACACACCGTGCGTCGGAAAAGAGGTCCTTCGACTACGCCGCCCTGCGGGCGGCTTCGCTCAGGACGACGGGTAAAACAAAGGCGCGATGGCCCCTACTCCGCGGCGACGGCCAGGCCCATCTGTTCGCAGGTCGGAGCGACATCGGAAACGGTGGCGCGGCGCATGTCGCGCTTGTAGCGCTGGTCGTCGAACGCCATGCCGCGATGCATGGTGCAGCGATCGTCCCAGATCACGAGATCGCCCTGGCGCCAGCGGTGCGCGTGGACGAACTGGCGTTGCGTCGCGTGCGCGGTCAGCTCGTCGATGAGCTGGCGCGCCTCGGCGTCGGCCATGCCGCGGATCGCGCCGGCGTGGCTGGCGATATAGAGGCTCATGCGGCCGGAATCCTGCAGGCGGCGCACCAGAACCTGCGGCACCGGTGCGAAGGCCTCGCGCTCGCTTTCGTCGAAATCCTTGAAGCCGAGCCTGGCGCGCGAGGTCATGATCGAATGCTCGGCGACCAGCCCCGCGATACGCTGCTTCGTCGAGTCGGGCAGCGCGTCGTAAGCCGCGCGCATGTCGGCGAACTCGGTGTGGCCGCCGATCGGCGGAATCGAGCGGGCGTGCAGCATCGAGCAATAGGCCGGCAGGCGCTTGAACGAGGAGTCGGTATGCCACAGCCGGTTTCCGAGATTGTAGAGCCGCTGCCGGTTGTCGGTCTCGAGGATGCGGTTCTCGGCGTCGAGATTGCCGACATCGGCCATGTTCTCGTGCAGCCGCAGCTTGTGATCCTTGCGCGCCTTGAAAACGGTCGTCTCGAGCGGCCCGAAATGCCGGGCGAAGTCGAGCTGGCTCTCGTCGTCGAACTCCTGGTCGGGGAAGACCAGTACGGCATACTTGGTGAAAGCTTCGCGGATCGCGGCGAGATCCTCGCGCGAGACCTTGTTCAGGGCGACGTCGCCGATTTCGGCCACGAAGTCGGGCGTCACAGCATGGATCGACACGGGCATCGGTTGTTTTCTCCCTAGCCTTTGATTATGCGGCGGATTGGATCACCTAACGGACAATCGGGCAATCGCGGGATATACTGGCAGCCATGATCGAGAAGCAGGAAGTGCAGGAGATTTTCCCGACCCCCTTGTGGATCGTGGACCTCCAGCCGGCCGCCGCGGCCAGCCTCAATGCGAAACTCAAGGCCGAGATCGAGCGGTTGATCGCGCCGCGATCCAAGGTCCCGGCGGGCAGCAACTGGCAGACGCCGCAGGACCTGCACACGCGGCCGGCCTTCGCGGAATTCGTGAAGCTGGTCGAGACGGCGGCCCGCGGCGTCGCCCGCTTCCTGCAGGTCGACCAGTATCCGATGGCGATCACCGGCTGCTGGGCGAACATCAATCCGCCCGGCGCTTACCATCCGATGCACCATCATCCGAACAACTACCTGAGCGGCGTCTATTACGTCTCGATCCCGGCCGGCGGTTCGCAGATCCTGTTTCAGGATCCCCGCGGCCAGGCCTCGATGATCATGCCTAAGCCGCGCCAGTACACCCGCCTCACCGCCAATGGCGCCAATGCGCCGAGCAAGGACGGCCGGATGGTGATCTTCCCCTCCTGGCTGAAGCACACGGTGCCGGCCAATGATGGCGAGAGCGACCGCATCAGCATTTCGTTCAACCTGATGTTCAAGAATTTCAGCGAGACCATGGCGTCGCCCATGTGGGATCCGACGGCGGGCAAGGAGAAGTGATGGGTTTGCAGGATCGCTACGGCAACGAACTCGCCACGCAGTCGATCGCGGCGCGCGACGCCTACCTCGCCGGCGTAGAGAGCCTGATGGCCGCCACGCCCGGCATGGACGCTGCCTTCCAGAAGTCCGTCGAAGCCGACGAGAACTTCGCGCTGGGCCACATCTCGCTGGCCCGCGCCAAGCAATTGCTGGGCCGCGGCCACGAAGCCAAGGCGCCGCTGGCGCGTGCGAAGGAGCTGGCCGCCGGCGCCAGCCCGCGCGAGCAGAGCCAGATCGCGATCTTCGAGAAGATCCTGACCGGCCAGGGCGCCGCGGCGCTCGACGCAATCCATGTGCACATGAAGGAATGGCCGCGCGACGCCATGGCGCTCGCGCCGGCGACCAGCGTGTTCGGCCTGATCGGCTTCTCCGGCAAGACCGGCCGCGAGGTCGACCAGCTCGCCCTGCTCGAACCCTTCGAGAAGCACTACGGCGACGACTGGTGGTATCGCACGCAGCTTGCCTTCGCGCAGATCGAGTTGCAGAAGCTCGACGAGGGCCAGCGCAACATCGATGCGGCGCTGGATGCCTTCCCGAAGAGCGCGCACGCCGCGCACATCCGCGGCCATCTCTTCTACGAGCTGGGCGAGCGCGAGACCGGCCTCACCTTCCTGACGGACTGGATGAAGGACTATTCGCGGGACGGGCTGATGCACGTCCACAACAGCTGGCACCTCGCTCTGTGGTCGATGGAGACCGGCCGCATGGAAGACGCTTGGCGCATCTACGACGAGGCGCTGAGCCCGGCCGTCGCCTGGGGTCCGCAGATCAACGTCGCGACCGATTGCGTCGCCTTCCTCGCCCGCGCGGAAATGGCGGGCGAGGCGCGCCAGCCCGGACGGTGGCGCGAGATCGCGGACTACAACACCAAATGGTTCGGACGGTCAGGCCTCGGCTTCGTCGACATGCATACGGTGCTGGCCTACGCGATGGCGGGCGACGGCGCGGCGCTGGCAAAATTCATCGAGGCCCCGAAGGGCGCCACCGCCGATATGCTGCAACCGATGGCGCGTGGCTTCGAAGCTTACGCGCAGGGCGACTGGGCGCGCGCGATCAGCGAGATCGAGCCGCTGCTCGCCACCCACGAACGCCTGGGCGGCAGCCGTGCGCAACGCGACCTGCTGGAATATCTGGTGACGTCGGCGATGGCGAAAGCCGGCCGCGCCGCCGAGGCGCGTGCCATGATCGAGAAGCGCCGCCCGCAGAACGGCAAGGGCAAAGGCTTCCCGCTGGCGGGGCTTTGATCTCGTATTCCTCTCCCCCGATCGGGGGAGAGGTTAGGTGAGGGGGTTACACGGGGTGCGCCGCCCCTCACCCAGCCTCTCCCCCGATCGGGGGAGAGGAGCTTGAAGAAAGCCCGAACTCTTCCGCCAACAGCTCGTACGACCGCTTCCGCTTTTCGAAGTCGTAGCAGATCGTCACCGCCATGATCTCGTCGACTTCGTAGGCCGCTGCGTGGCGTTCGAGACCGGCGCGCACGGTCTTGGGCGAGCCGACCACCGAGCGGCGGCGCAGCGCCGGCAGCCAGCGTTCGGCACCGGGTTGCTTCGCAGCCTCGAGCGCTTCCTCGACCGACGGCACCGGGCCGGGATTGCCGAGTGTCCGCAGGCGCATCGCCCAGACCTCACGGCTGCGCGAAAGAAGATCGGCTTCCTCGTCGGTCTCCGCGCACAGGACCGAGATCGCCATCAGCGGCATCGGCTTCGCATGTAGCGACGACGGCTTGAAATGCGCGCGATAGGCGCGCGTCACGCCATCGCCGCCGTCGGGATTGATGAAGTGCGCGAAGCAGAACGGCAGGCCGAAATGCGCGGCCAGTGCGGCGCTGTCGTCGCTCGATCCCAGCAGCCACACGTCGGGCGCCGTCTCGCCGCTCGGCTGGGCCACGATGCCGGTGCCTTCGTGATTGAGCGGCAGCGCGTCGTGCAGCCAGGCCACGAGATCGCGCACCTGGTAGGGATACTTGTCGGCGTCGCTCCAGTTCGGCTTGCCGTCGGCCAGGATGCGCATCGTGTGCTGGTCGCTGCCCGGCGCGCGGCCGATGCCGACATCGATTCGGCCGGGAAACAACGTCTCCAGCATGCGGAAATTCTCGGCCACCTTGAAGGCGCTGTAGTGCGGCAGCATCACGCCGCCCGACCCGATGCGCATGCGCTCGGTCAGGCCGGCGACGCGCGTGATCAGCACTTCGGGCGTCGAGCCGGCCAGCGCCTCGCTGCTGTGATGCTCGGCCAGCCAGTAACGGTGGTAGCCCAGCCGGTCGCAGAGCTGCGCCAGTTCCAGCGTATCGCGCACGGCTTCCGCCGGCGTGCCGCCTTTGCGGATCGGTGATTGATCGAGAACGCTCAGTCGCAGCGACAAGGAAGTCAGAGGCCCTTCTTGCCCATCGCCAGGAACTTGTCCTGGCGCCGCTGGCGCAGCGTGTCGCCGTCGAGCTTCGCGAGCTCGGCGATGGCTTCGCCGACCACACGACCCACCAGGTCGATCGTCTCGTCGGGCGCGCGATGGGCGCCGCCCATCGGCTCGGGGATCACGTCGTCGATCACGTCGAGCTTCTTCAGGTCGGCCGCCGTCACCTTCATCGCCTCGGCCGCGTCCTGCGCGTTGGCATTGTTGCGCCACAGGATCGAGGCGCAGCCTTCCGGCGTGATCACCGAATAGACCGAGTTCTCCAGCATGTAGACGCGGTCCGACGAAGCGATCGCAAGCGCGCCGCCCGAACCGCCCTCGCCGATCACCACGCTGACCAGCGGCACGCCGAGCCCGAGGCAGGTCTCGATCGAGCTGGCGATGGCTTCCGCCTGGCCGCGCGCCTCGGCCTCGATGCCGGGATAGGCACCGGGCGTGTCCACCAGCGTCAGCACCGGCAGCTTGAACCGGTCGGCGAGCCGCATCAGGCGCTGCGCCTTGCGATAGCCCTCGGGCCGCGCCATGCCGAAATTGTGCTTGATGCGCGACTCGGTATCGTCGCCTTTCTGCTGGCCCAGCACCACGATGCTGCGGCCCTGCAACCGGCCCATGCCACCCACGATGGCGGCGTCCTCGCCGAAGGCGCGGTCGCCGGCCAGCGGCGTGTAGTCGGTGATCAGTCGGTCAATGTAGGCCTGCGCGTGCGGCCGCTCAGCGTGGCGCGCCACCTGGACGCGCTGCCACGGCGTGAGCTTGGCATAGGTCGCGCGGATCTGCTTATGCGCCTTGTCCTGCAGGCGCATGACTTCCTCGGCGATGTCGACGTCGCCGGAATTGGGCAGATGGCGAAGCTCGGCGATCTTGCCTTCCAGCTCCGCAATCGGCTTCTCGAAGTCGAGATATGTCGTCATTGAAGGTCAGGTGTCGCCCGGTCGCCGAATCCTGTCAACCGGCCGGCCGGCGCTTTCGCCGGGCCAGCGGATGGTGCTCCTGCACCAGCGAGCGCAGCTTGTCGTCGAGCACGTGGGTATAGATCTGGGTCGTGGCGATATCTGCATGGCCCAGCATCAATTGGACCGAGCGCAGGTCGGCGCCGCCGGCCAGCAGATGGCTGGCGAAGGCATGGCGTAGCACATGAGGTGACACGCGCGCCGGATCGATCCCCGCGCCCACAGCCGCTTCCTTCAGAAGCTGCGCGAACCGCTGGCGGGTGAGATGGCCGGTGCGGCCGCGCGACGGAAACAGGAAGCGCGAGGTCTCGCCCTCGGCAAGCTGGCCGCGCCGCATGTGCAGCCAGGCAATGATTGCCAGGCGCGCCGGGTCCGACAGCGGCACCAGCCGCTCCTTGTCGCCCTTACCCCGTACCAGCAGCATCGAAGGATCGCGTTCGCAGGCTGACAGAGGCAGGCTCACCAGCTCCGATACGCGCAAACCCGCCGCGTAGAGAATTTCGAGCAGGGTCGCCATGCGGCCGCCATCGACCGCGTCCTTGCTGCGCGCGGCATCGATCAGACGATCGACCTCCTCGCGCGACAGGACCTTGGGCAGCGGTCTCCCGAGCCGCGGCGAGTCGAGCGTGCTTGCCGGATCGTCCTCGCGGAGCCGCTCGGCCAGCAGGAACCGGAAGAGCTGGCGCATCACCGAGAGCCGTCGCGCCACCGTGCGCGGCGTCATGCCGACATAGTCGAGCGACTTCAGGTAGGCGCGCAACGCAGTCGCGTCGGCCGTCAGCGGGCCCTGCTTGCGACGCGTGAGGAACGACTGGAGGTCCGCCAGATCCGCGCCGTAGGCGATCAGCGTGTTCTTCGAGGCGCCGCGTTCGGCCTGCAGCATCTCGAGAAAGGCCAGCACCTCACGCGCATGGCCGAAGGCGGGCTTACGCTTCACAGGCCGTGAGCGATCGCGATTTCCACCGCGAACGGCCCCCCGGTGCAGGCCTCGCCGATTGCGCCGGATGCCCAAGAGCCTGTCGCGCTACGGCGGCCAGAAAGCCGCAGCTACCGCGCAAGACGTTCATTTGGAACCGGGACTTCGAAGTGCTTGAGCGGCGGGCGCGGCTCCACCACCGCGAGCGCCACCAGGCCGGCGACCAGCAGGGCCACCACGGCGGCGGCAATGATGGGCCCAAGGCGGAGGTTGGGCACGTTGAAGCGGTTTCTGGAACGGAACAGGGGCACGGCACGGGCAACCTACCTGCCCTCCCCCGGAGCGGCAATTGCCTATACGTCGCCGACCGGAGTGCCGCAGCCAATCGCTTGAAACCGGGGGCATAATGGGCGACATGACTGGGGCAGCTCGACATGGACGTCTCTTCTCCCCTGTCCTTGCCGCGCACCGTAGCCCTCGTGGGTCTGATGGGCGCGGGCAAGAGCGCCATCGGCAAACGGCTGGCGGCAAGACTCGGCCTCCCGTTCGTCGACGCAGACGACGAGATCGAGCGCGCGGCGGGCTGCACCATCGCCGAATTCTTCGAACGCTTTGGTGAGCAGGAGTTCCGCGCCGGCGAACGGCGGGTGATCTCCCGGCTGCTGGAGGAGTCGCCGCGCGTCCTGTCGACCGGCGGCGGCGCCTACATGGACCCGGAGACCCGGAGCCTCATGAAGGCCCGGGCGCTCACCGTGTGGCTGCGCGCCGAACTCGAGGTTCTGTTCGACCGGGTGAAGAAGCGCACACACCGACCGCTGCTACGCCAGGGCGATCCGAAGGAAATTCTCGCGCGGCTCATGCAGCAGCGCTACCCGATCTACGCAGAGGCAGACATCGTGGTCGATTCCACCGCCCAGCCGGCGGAGCGCACGACCGAGCAGGTGATCGACGCCATCCGCGCGCATCTGCAGGCCCAGACAGCAGGACAGACGTCATGAGTTCGCCCCGTACCATCCGCGTCGACCTGGCCGGCCGCGCCTATGACATCGCCATCGGTCCCGGCCTGATCGACCGCGCGGGCGAGCTGTCGCGTCCGCTGCTGGCTGCCCCGCGCGTCACGATCGTGAGCGACGATACGGTCGAGCCGATCTATGGCGCACGCCTCGCCGCCTCGTTCGAGAGGGCGGGCGTGAAGACCGAGACGGTGACTGTCCCGGCCGGCGAGAGCAGCAAGGACTTCGCGAGCTTTGGCCGGCTGTTAAACGAACTGCTCGATCGTCGTCCCGACCGAAAGACGACGCTGGTGGCGCTGGGCGGCGGCGTGGTCGGCGACCTCACCGGCTTCGCGGCGGCCGTGCTGCTGCGCGGCGTCGATTTCATACAAGTGCCGACGACTCTGCTGGCTCAGGTCGATTCGTCGGTCGGCGGCAAGACCGGCATCAACACGCGTCACGGCAAGAATCTGGTCGGCGCCTTCTACCAGCCGCGCTTCGTGCTGGCCGATACGACGGTGCTCGACACGCTGCCGCGCCGCGAACTGCTGGCGGGCTATGCCGAGGTCGCAAAGTACGGGTTGATCGACGATCCGGAGTTCTTCACCTGGTGCGAGGCCAACGGCGACAAGGTGCTGGCGGGCGACGCGGCGGCGCGCACCTACGCGATCGAGCAGAGTTGCCTCTCCAAGGCGCGCATCGTGGCCGCCGACGAGCGCGAGACCACCGACCTGCGCGCGCTCCTCAATCTCGGCCACACGTTCGGCCATGCGCTGGAGGCCGAGACCGGCTTCGGCGGGGCGCTGCTGCACGGCGAGGCTGTCGGTGCGGGCATGGCGATGGCCTTCGACCTGTCGGCGCGGCTCGGACTCTGCCCGCAGGCCGATGCCGAGCGCGTGCGTCGCCATCTCGGCAGCGTCGGCCTGCCGGTGCGCCTGCGCACGATCGGCGGCGACAACAGCCGCACCTGGGACGCTGCGAAGCTGATCGAGCACATGCGCGGCGACAAGAAGGCCGAGGGCGGCAAGCTCACCTTCGTGCTGGCGCGCGGCATCGGCAAATCCTTCGTTACCCGCGACGTCGACGAGGCGGGCCTGCGCGGCCTGCTCGACGACGCCATCGCGGCCTAGGAGCGGCATGGACGCCGAACTGCATTTCGACATCCCGCTTTCCATCGCGGTTCCGCTCGTCTTCGTCTGCCTCCTGCTGGCTGCTTACCTGTCGGCCGCCGAAACGGCGATCACTGGCGCGTCGCGCCCACGCATGCACCGGCTGGCGCAGCAGGGACATCCCCGGGCGGTGATCGTCAACGCCCTGCTCGACCGCAAGGACGAGGCGGTAAGCGCCGTGCTGCTGGGCAACAACGTCGTCAACATCTTCTCCGCCTCGCTCTCGACCGCGGTGCTGACGGCGCTGTTCGGGGCCGCAGGCGTCGTCTACGCGACGCTTGCGATCGGCGTCCTGATCGTGATCTTCGCCGAGGTGATGCCCAAGACCTGGGCCCTGCTGCGCGCCGACCGCGTGGCGCTCGCGCTGGCGCCCTCGATCATGGTCACGCTGACCATCCTGGGGCCGCTGGCGCGCGGCGTCGCCTGGATTTCGCGCTTCTTCCTCAAGCTGATGAACGTGCGCACCGACCGCACGCCCGACGCCGAGGAGCAGAGCGATGCCTTGCGCGGCGCCATCGAGCTGCACGGCGAGGGCCAGACCGGCGATAGTGCGCCGGCCGAAAAGGCGATGCTGCGCTCGGTGCTCGATCTCGGCGACCGTACGGTGGGCGACGTGATGACCCATCGCGGCAACGTGGTGCTGATCGATGCCGACCAGCCGACCGATTCCATCGTGACGCAGATGCTGGCGGCGCCCTACACGCGCATCCCGCTCTATCGCGGGGAGGCCGACAACGTGGTGGGCGTCGTCCACGCCAAGGACCTGTTCCGCGCCGTGAAGGCCGCCGGCGATCCCGCCGCGGTGAAGATCGATGCGATCATGACCGCTCCCTGGTTCATTCCCGAATCGACGGTCCTGTTCGATCAGCTCGAGGCGTTCCGTGCCCGCCATGAGCATTTCGCGATCGTGGTCGACGAGTACGGCGCGCTGCGCGGCATCGTGACGCTCGAGGACATCATCGAGGAGATCGTCGGAGACATCGAGGACGAGCACGATGCCATCCGCCGCGGCGTCGCGCGGCGCGACGACGGCAGCATGGTCTGCCAGGGCGACGTGCCGATCCGCGACCTCAACCGCGAATTCGGCTGGGGCCTGCCCGAGGGCGTCGCCACGACCATCGCCGGACTGGTGCTGCACGAGGCGCGCCGCATCCCGGAAGTGGGCCAGGTTTATGCATTTTACGGCTTCCGCTTCGAGATTTTGAAGCGCGAGGGCACGCGCATCGCCGAGTTGCGGATCGTGCCGCCCGCCGCCATACAGGCGGGCAACTGACCTCCACCTGACATTACGGGGAACCACCATGCCGCTTTCGCCACCGATCGGGCGACAGCACCTTCACACTCGGCGCGTCGTCTGCCAGGGCTTCTTCCGCGACGACGGGCTGTGGGACATCGAAGGCCGCATCACCGACGAAAAGACCTACGAGCATGCCAATGAATGGCGCGGGCCGCTGAAGCCCGGCGATTTCGTGCATGACATGTCGATCCGGCTGACGATCGACCACGCCTTCACGATCGTCGATGCCGAGGCCGTCACCGACAAATCGCCGTACAGCATGTGCGGCGACATCGCGCCGGCGTTTCGCAAACTGATCGGCCTGCGCATCGGCGGCGGCTTCCACCGCGCGGTGCGCGAGCGGCTGGGCGGCGTGCATGGCTGCACCCACATCGTCGAACTGCTGGGGCCGGTGGCGACCACCGCCTTCCAGACCGTGTCGTCGAAGAAGGCCCGCGACCTCAACCGGGAGCATCGCGAAAATACCGGAACCTTGCCGCCCAAGGATCCGAACGCCGCGCCGAAGCCGCGCCGCAAGCCTTACATGCTCGACACCTGCCACACCTGGGCATCGGACAGCGAAGTCACCAAGCGATGGGTCCCGCACTTCTACACCGGCCCCGACGCCGAAGCCGTCCGGGCTGCCGTCGAGGGCAAGGACGTGGAGATGGAAGGCTAGCGCTTTCCGTCTTCCGCTGGTGTCAGCGTTTCCATCGCCAGCGCGTGCAGGCCGGCGTCGAGTTCTTCCTTGAGGGCGGCATAGACGAGGCGCTGGCGCGCGACCCGGGTCTTGCCTTCGAAGGCATCCGAGACGATCTCGACCCGGAAATGCGTCTCGCCGCCTTCGCGCCAACCCGCATGGCCGTGATGCTTGGAGGACTCGTCTTCGATGGCAAGGCGCACCGGCGCAAAGGTCGCGCGGAGCTTGCCATCGATCGCCGTCGCCACCTTGCCCATGACTGCCACCCTCTTCTGCCGGCCTCACTTGCCGGGTCACATTCGTGAACACATATTAGCCCGATGGCCCGACGACGAGCGAACCCACTGGCGGCAATGGACGGTGCGAAGCCGCACCAGCGCGTCTGCGAGGCCCCGGGCTGCCGCCTGCAGGGTGAATATCGTGCGCCCCGCGCCCGCGACAAGCTCGACGAATATCGCTGGTTCTGCCTAGAGCACGTTCGCGACTACAACAAGAAGTGGGATTACTTCGCCGGCCTCGACTCCGACCAGATCGAGGCCCACATCCGCGCCGACACGACGTGGCGCCGTCCCGTCTGGCCGCTGGGTGCCCGCCGCAACGGCAATCCCTACGCCCATATCAAGGACCCGCTGGGCCTCGCCGACGATGCCGGCCTCGGCGAAAAGCCGCCGCCGAAGTATGACGGCAGCGAGCAGCTGACCCCGGCCGAGCGCAATGCGCTGGACGTCCTCGAACTTTCCTGGCCGCTGACCCGGAAAGTTGTGAAATCCCGCTACAAGGAGCTGGTGAAACTGCACCATCCCGACGCCAATGGCGGGGCGCGGGAAGCCGAGGAAAAGCTGAAGGAAATCAACGCCGCCTATTCCACTCTGCGGGCCTCCGAGAACCTTCCGGCCGACTGATTAGCCCGGCTTGGGGCTGTCCGTGCATTTGGCCGCTTGCAGCATACAATCCTGCCTGCGACTATCGTTCCGCCCGCAATTGGCGGGCATTGTTTTGTAGGAATTCGTGTGATGGCCTCTACGACGACCGCGGCCCGCCAGAATGTTTCGGGCATGCCGGATATCAAGGTTTCTGCGCGCCAGGTTTTCGGCATCGACAGCGACATGGAAGTCCCGGCTTTCAGTGCCCCGACCGAGCACGTGCCCGAGGTCGACGACGCCTACCTGTTCGATGGCGACACGACGATGGCGATCCTCGCCGGCTTCGCCCACAACCGGCGCGTCATGGTCCAGGGCTATCACGGCACCGGCAAGTCGACCCACATCGAGCAGGTCGCGGCCCGCCTCAACTGGCCCTGCCTGCGCGTCAACCTCGACAGCCACATCTCGCGTATCGACCTGATCGGCAAGGATGCGATCGTGCTGCGCGACGGCAAGCAGGTCACCGAATTCCGCGAAGGCATCCTGCCGTGGGCGCTGCAGAACCCGACGGCCCTGGTGTTCGACGAATACGACGCCGGCCGCGCCGACGTGATGTTCGTGATCCAGCGCGTGCTCGAGGTCGACGGCAAGCTGACCCTGCTCGACCAGAACAAGGTCATCCATCCGCATCCGGCGTTCCGCTTGTTCTCGACCGCCAACACGGTCGGCCTCGGCGACACGACGGGCCTCTATCACGGCACGCAGCAGATCAACCAGGGCCAGATGGACCGCTGGTCGATCGTGACGACACTGAACTACCTGCCGCACGAGCAGGAAGTGAACATCGTCGCCGCCAAGACGCCGCACTACAACAGCGACGAGGGCCGCAAGACCATCGCCGCCATGGTGGCTCTGGCTGATCTCACCCGCGCAGGCTTCATCGCCGGCGACATCTCGACCGTCATGTCACCGCGTACGGTGATCACCTGGGCCGAGAATGCGCGCATCTTCGGGGGCGACGTGGGCTTTGCCTTCCGTCTCACCTTCCTGAACAAGTGCGACGAGGTCGAGCGCAGCACGCTCGCCGAATACTATCAGCGCTGCTTCGGCAAGGAATTGCCGGCGTCCAGCGGCAAGGGCGGCAAGACGCACTAAGCAGTAAGCAGCGAGGGCCTCATGGCCAAGGACTCCACTCCCCTCGAGGAGTTTCGTCGCGTCACCGCCACCACGATGCGGGCGGTGTCGCGCAAGGAAGTGAACGTCGCCTTCGTACCCGACGGCGGTTCGCTGCTGGGCCAGGAAGCCCGCATCACCGTGCCGGCGCGCGATCTGCCGGTCGAGGATGTGAGCCGCGTCCGCGGCGAGGCCGACTCGATGGCGCTGAAGCTGCGCCACCACGACCGCAAGACCCACCTGCGCCGGGTCCCGCGCGGCGAGGCGGCGCGCGCGATCTTCGAGGCAGTGGAACAGGTCCGCGTCGAGGCGCTGGGTGCCCGCAAGATGGTGGGCGTCGCCGACAATCTCTCCGCCTTGTGGCGGCAACGCTCCGACCAGCGCGGCCATGCCCGCATCAAGACCAAGGAAGACGCGCCGATCGCCGACGTGGTCGGCCTGATCGCACGCGAACAGCTCCTGGGTGCCGCCCCGCCGGACTCGGCCAAGGCGATGGTCGACCTGTGGCGCTCCGACATCGAGAGCGCGGCCGGCCGCGACTTCCAGAAGCTGCGCGATGCGCTGACCAACCAGGAAGCCTTCGCCCGTGCCGCCCGCCAGCTCATTCGAGACCTCAAGCTCGGCGACGAATCGGCCGACCTGCAGGACGACGACAACGAGGATTCGCAGGACCAGGAGAACGCCGACGGTCAGTCGAACGAGACGGGCGACGACCAGAGCGATTCCAGCGAGACCCAGGGCTACGGCGCCCAGGGCGAGGAAACCGAGGACGCTTCCGAGCAGGAAGACGCGTCGGAGACCGCTGCCGACCAGGCCCAGACCGAGATGCAGATGGGCTCGGGCGACGAAGAGGAGCCGGGCCGCGCCGAGCGGCCGTGGCTGCCGCCGGGCGCCCTGTCCAACGAGCCGGCCGGCCAGCAGTATCACGCCTATTCCAACAAGTTCGACGAGATCGTCGAGGCCGATGCGCTGTGCGATGCCGAGGAACTCGGACGCCTCCGCAACCACCTCGACCAGCAACTCGCCCACCTCCAGGGCGTGATCGGCAAGCTCGCCAATCGCCTGCAGCGCCGCCTGATGGCGCAGCAGAACCGCGCCTGGGAGTTCGATCTCGACGAAGGCATCCTCGATGCCGCGCGCCTCACGCGCGTCGTCACCAACCCGATGCACGCGTTGTCGTTCAAGACCGAGCGCGACACCAACTTCCGCGACACCGTCGTGTCGCTGCTGATCGACAATTCGGGCTCGATGCGCGGCCGGCCCATCACGGTGGCGGCGATGAGCGCCGACATTCTCGCCCGCACGCTCGAGCGCTGCGGCGTGAAGGTCGAGATCCTGGGCTTCACGACACGCGCCTGGAAGGGCGGCCAGAGCCGCGAGCAGTGGCTCGCCGCCGGCAAGCCGGGAAATCCCGGCCGCCTGAACGACCTGCGCCACATCGTCTACAAGCCGGCCGACGCACCGTGGCGCCGCGCCCGCAAAAACCTCGGCCTCATGCTGCGCGAGGGCATCCTCAAGGAGAACATCGACGGCGAGGCGCTCCTGTGGGCGCACAGCCGCCTGCTGCCGCGCCCCGAAGAGCGCAAGATCATGATGGTGATCTCCGACGGCGCGCCGGTCGACGACAGCACGCTGTCGGTCAATCCCGGCAACTACCTCGAGCGGCACCTGCGCGACGTCATCGACTGGATCGAGACGCGCTCGCCGGTCGAACTGGTCGCCATCGGCATCGGCCACGACGTCACGCGCTACTATCGCCGCGCCGTCACCATCGTCGACGCCGACCAGCTGGGCGGCACGATGATGGAGCAGCTCGCCTCGCTGTTCGACGACGACGACAAGAAGGATGCCCGTACGGCCAAGGGCGCACGCAAGGGCGCCGGCAAGGTCGGCACGAAGTCCGGCAAGCGCGCCGCCTAGTCGCGCGCTTTTCTCCGGTGGCGAACCGCTTCCTTCTCTCGCTCTGCCTGCTCGTCGCGGCCTGCTCCGGCATCTCGCCGCCGCCGGCCGGCGCGCAGGAACAGCCCGTCACCATCGACAGCTCGGCGCTCACGCTCAAGATCGATGAGCCGAAGGCAACGCGCGTCGGCAAGCTGGTCTGGCGCGGCGGCCTGGAGATGCGCGCGAACTCGCGCAGTTTCGGCGGCCTTTCCGATCTGCACGTCACGCCGGACAACCGTACGCTGACGTCGATTTCCGACGAGGGCGCCTGGCTGGTGGCCACGCCGCGCTTCGACGAAAAGGGCATGCTCGTGGGGCTGGCAGATGCCCGCATGGGCCAGCTGCGCGGCCTCGACGGCAAGCCGATCGACAGCAAGCCTGAGGCCGATGCCGAGGCGATGGCACGCCTGCCCGATGGATCGTGGCTGGTGGCCTTCGAGCGACGCCATCGGCTGTGGCGCTACTCCACACTCACCGCGACGCCTCTGCCGGTCGAGGGGCCTGCCGATATCGGCCGCCAGCCTGGAAACGGCGGCATCGAGGCGTTAGCCGCCCTGGCGGATGGCACCGTCATCGCCATCAGCGAGGAATACAGCCGTCAGGCCGGCACGGTGGTCGGCTGGATCGGCAAGCCCGAGACTGCCGGCCGCTACGCCTGGAGCGCCTTCAGCTACGCGACGGTTCCCGACTACAAGCCGACCGCGCTGGCGGTGCTGCCGGACGGATCCTACGCCACGCTGGAGCGCGCCTTCGACATGGTGCGGGGCGTGCGCGTGCGCGTGATGCGGTTCGACGCCGCCCAGCTCACGCCCGGCGCGACGGTACGGCCGGAGGAGATGGCGCATCTCTCGTCGCCTTATGCGGTCGACAATCTGGAAGGGTTGGCAGCGACACGTGGCGCCAAAGGCGAGACGCTGCTCTGGCTGATGTCGGACGACAATTTCAATCCGCTTCAGCGCAATATTCTGATGCTGTTTGAAGTAGCGCCGTAACGCTCTCCTCCCCATTCAAATGGGGAGGTGTCGGCGTCTTACGCCGACGGAGGGGTCATGAAGGGGCCGTTCGTTCTTCGACGCTCTCGGACATTGCAGGCAATGTCCTGTCGCTCATGGGGCTGAGCTTCGCTCAGCCCTAAGCAGCTGCCTTCGCGTCCTTCTTGCCCTTGGCCGACACGACGCGGCGCTTCAGCACCTTCATCTCGGGCGAGAGCTTGCTGTCGTTCGTGTCGAGCAGATAGGCGTCGATGCCGCCATTGTGCTCGATGGTCTTGATGCCGCGCGGGGTCAGGCGCAGGCGGACCGCATGGCCCAGCGCGTCGGACAGGACCGAAGCGACCTGCAGGTTCGACATGAACCGGCGCTTCGTCTTGTTGTTCGCGTGGCTCACATTGTTGCCGTACTGGACGGACTTGCCCGAGAGGGCGCAACGACGGGGCATGAAAATATCCGCTAAAAAACGATCCCGCCGGAGGGCGGGAAGGCCGGCTTTTTACGGGCCTGACGGGTGCCCGTCAAGCAAACCAATCCACGACTCTTTCGCTGATATCCTCGACCTGATCCTCGGGGATGACCCGCCCCCGGGCCGAGATTCCCGCTTCGTGCACGGTGTTTGGATCGCCTGAGATCAGGGGATGCCACCAATAGAGATCCTGCTTGAGGTGGACCAGGCGGTACCCACAAGTCCTTGGGAGCCAGTCCATTTTGGCCACCACCGCTGGGGTGAGCTGGATGCAATCCGGCACGATCTTCTTGCGATTCTTGTAGTCCCGGCAGAGCGCGGTCTTGGGGTCCAGCAGCCGGCAGCAGGTGTCGGTCTGGGCAAGTTCCCCCGTCCCTTCGTATTCCAGCTTGTTGACGCAGCACATGCCGCAGCCGTCGCAGAGGGATTCCCATTCCTGCTTGGTCATCTGCGCCAGGGTCTTGCGTTTCCAGAAGGGCTCCTTCTGGGCCTCGGCGGCACGACGCGCGCGCCTCAGGAAGGATTTAGCGGCCATGGAAGGCTTGTAGCATGGTTCGGGCCGCGGCAGCCGGGGTGGTCCGGCCGGCCTCGACCTCGCGCTCCAGGCCGCCAACCAGCCGGCGCACGTCGGGATGCTTGCGGAGTTCCGAGAGAAGGGTCTCCCCGACCTCGTTCCACATCCAGGCGCGCGCCTGCTCGGCGCGGCGCTTCTGGATGCCCTTCTCGCCCACCGCCCCGTTGAAGCGCTCGACGACGCTCCAGATCTCGGTCACACCCTCGCCCGTCTGGGCCGAACTGGTGGTGACTTCCGGCGTCCAGCCCGCCGTCGGCGAGCGCAGCATGCGCAGCGCGTGCTGGTAGTCCGCGGCGGACCGCTTTGCCGTCGCCTTGAGGTCTCCGTCGGCCTTGTTGACCACGATCAGGTCGGCCAATTCGATCACGCCGCGCTTGATGCCCTGCAGATCGTCGCCGCCTGCCGGAAGCAGCAGTACGATGAACATGTCGACCATGTCGGAAACCGCCGTCTCGGACTGGCCCACGCCCACCGTCTCGACGATCACCGTGTCGAAGCCCGCCGCTTCGACCAGGAGCATCGTCTCGCGGGTGCGCCGTGCAACACCGCCCAGGGTGACGCCGGCCGGCGAGGGCCGGATAAAGGCCTCACGGCGGCGCGACAGCTCCTCCATGCGCGTCTTGTCGCCCAGGATCGAACCGCCGCCCCGCTTGGACGAGGGATCGATCGCCAGCACGGCCAGCGACCGGCCACGTTCCAGCAGCGAGAGTCCGAAACGCTCGATCAGCGTCGACTTGCCGACGCCAGGCACGCCGGTGATGCCGAGGCGCACCGACCGGCCGGTATGCGGCAGCACCGCCGCTAGCAGGGAATCCGCGCGCATCCGGTGATCGCTGCGCGTCGATTCGATCAGGGTGATGGCCTGAGCCAGCGCCCGCCGGTCACCCTTCAAAAGGGGCTCGAGAAGCGGATCGGCCGACGTGCCGGAAATCGCTGCGGACGCACTCATCGGTGGCCAGACTTATCAGCCGCGGCGGCGCATTGCCAGCAACGCTCCCACCGTCGCGACCACATAGAAGAAGCCCAGCGTCCAGCCGAGGCCGGGCTCGCCGAACGCATCCATCGCCGCGCCGGTAAGCGGCCGGCCGACCAGCCCGCCCAGGACGTAGATCAGGCTGAAGGCCGTGTTCGCGCGGGCAATGTCGCCGCCGCTGAAGCGCTGCCCCAGCAACGCCAGACCCACCGGATAGATCGCAAACGAGATGCCGCCCCACAGCATGATCACGCCGACGATCGCGAGCGACTGCGCCGGCACGAAGGTGAGGCCGATCACCAGCGCGGCGCTGATGAGCGCACAGCCCGCCAGCACGGCACGGCGATCCCAATGGTCGGCCAGCCAGCCGATCGGCCACTGCAGAGCCACGTTGCCGACGACGAAGGCCGAGAGCCACAGCGCCCCGGTCTCCGGCGCCACGCCGGCGCTGACCGCATAGACCGGCAGGAAGCTGAAGGCGACCTGCTCGCCGAGGCCCCCCGCGAAGGCGGCAAGCATGGCGAGCGGGGCCGCCAGGAAGATCGTGCCATAGCCGCCATCGGCATGATGCCGGATCGCCGGCGCCCGGTATCGGTAGGGCAGCAGCGGCAGGGCGACCAGCAGGGCGAGCCCGGCGCAGGTCAGGAAAGGTGCCGGCCCGTAGACGCCGACGACCTGCAGCACGAAGGGCCCCAGCGCCATGCCGCCCGCGAACATCGCGGCATAGATCGCCATGACCCGGCCGCGCCGCTTCTCCTCGACGACGAGATTCATCCAGATCTCGCTCACCACCCACGGTACGCCGCCGACCGCGCCGTGCACGAGAGTGAGCGCGAACCATGCGGCCGGCCCCGTGGTCAGCGTATAGCCGACCGTGCATAGGGAGCCTGCCATGACGGCGCCCAGGATGAGCGGCACGGCGCCGAAGCGGGCAGCCAACCGCGGGATGTACGGCCCGGTCATGAGCATGCCGATCGCCCACGCCGCGGAGATGATGCCGATGGTGAGCTTGTCCTCGCCCTGTCGCTCCAGAGCGAGCGGCACCAAAGGCATCGCGGCGCCCGATTGCAGGCCGATCGCCGCGCAGGCGATGAAGACAGGAACGAGGGAACGCCAGGAGCCGGTGGCGGCCGGACTAGTCGCCGACACGCAGATGCCCCTCGCCGCGGAAGGACGGCGGCTCCTCGACGTGACGCTCGGCCTCGGCCGCGGCCTCCTGCTGGCGCCGCCACATGTCGGAATACAGGCCGTTGCCGGCCAGCAGCTCGGCGTGGCGGCCGCGCTCGGCGACGCGACCGCGATCGAGGACGACGATCTCGTCGGCATTGATGATGGTCGACAGACGGTGCGCGATGATCACCGTGGTGCGACCGCGGCTGACCTCCTCCAGCGACCGCTGGATCTCCTGCTCGGTGCGGGTGTCGAGCGCGCTGGTGGCCTCGTCGAACAGCAGAATCCGCGGGTTCTTCAGGATGGTGCGGGCGATCGCCACGCGCTGCTTCTCGCCCCCCGAGAGCTTGAGGCCGCGCTCGCCCACGGGGCTGTCGTAGCCCTGCGGCAGCGCCATGATGAAGTCGTGGATGCGGGCCAGGCGCGCGGCCTCCTCGACCTCTTCGCGGCTGGCGCCCGGCCGGCCGTACGCGATGTTGTAGTAGATCGTGTCGTTGAACAGCACCGTGTCCTGCGGCACGACGCCGATCGCGGCGCGCAGGCTGGCCTGCTGGACGTCGCGGATGTCCTGCCCGTCGATCCGGACATGGCCCGAGGCCACATCGTAGAAGCGGAAGAGGATGCGCGAGATGGTCGACTTGCCGGCGCCGCTCGAGCCCACGATGGCCACGGTCTCGCCCGGCGCCACCCGGAAACTCACGTCGTGCAGGATCGGCCGCGCCTTCTCGTAGTGGAAGTCGACATGGTCGAACACGATCTCGCCGCCGCTGACGGCGAGCGGCGGCGCGCCCGGCTTGTCGGCGATCTCGGCCTGCACCCGCAGCAGGCCGAACATCTTCTCCATGTTGACCAGCGCGTTGCGGATCTCGCGATAGGCGAAGCCCAGCATGTTGAGCGGCATGTAGAGCTGGATCAGGAAGGCGTTGACCGCCACGAAGTCGCCGATCGTCATCGTGCCGGCGACAACACCCTGACCCGCCATTGCCATGACCGCGACGAGGCCGACCGAGATGATCGCCCCCTGCCCGATGTTGAGCACCGACAGCGTGCGGCTGGAGCGGATGGCCGCGGTCTCGTAGCGCCGGCGGCCGACATCGTAGCGCCGCGCCTCGTGTGGCTCGTTGCCGAAATACTTCACCGTCTCGAAGTTCAGCAGGCTGTCGATCGCCTTGGCATTCGCCTCGGTGTCGGCCTCGTTCATGTAGCGCACGAACTTGATGCGCCATTCCGAGAAGACGATCGAGAAGACGATGTAGACGCCGACCACGACCAGCGTCACGACGGAGAAGCGCCAGTCGTAGAGGCTCCACAGGATGCCGCCGACCAGCATGATCTCGAACAGGGTCGGCAGGATGTTGAAGGTCGTGAAGCGGATCAGGAAGTCCATGCCCTGCGTGCCGCGCTCGATGACGCGACTGATGCCGCCCGTCTGCCGCTCGAGATGGAACCGCAGCGACAGTGCATGGAGATGCCCGAACACTTCGAGCGCCAGGTTGCGGATCGCCCGCTGGGCCACCGGGGCGAAAATGGCGTCGCGAATTTCGCCGAAGGCCTGAGCCAGCACGCGGGCAGCCCCGTAGGCGACGATCAGGGCGATCGGCACCGCGACTGCCTGCGCCGCGGGCGTTCCCAGCGCATCGACGGCGTCCTTGTAGAGAAGCGGGACGTAGACGTTGGTGACCTTGGCGACGACCAGCAGGACCAGGGCCACCATCACCCGCGCGCGCAGGCCCGGTTCACCCTTTGGCCACAAATGGCGGCCCAGGATCGCGATGACCCCCCAGGTTCGCGGGGTGTCCATAGGGGGAGCGCCGTCCGTGACGGTTTTCGACATGAACGAAAAATGCCTTATTGAGCCACCATGTTGGGTGGCGAAGGGAGCGTCGGCCTTCTATCGTGCCGGACAGGCCGAAGTAAGCCCCTCCGAGAAAGGGACTCGCATGAGATTTTGCAAGGCCTTGGCGGCGTTTGCCTTGAGCGTGGCGGCTCCTGCCGTGGCGACGGCCCAGGGCGCGGCATCTGACGCGCGCCAGGTCGACATCGCCTACGAGATCACCTTCGCGGGTCTCTCGGGCTTCCGCATCGATGTGACCGCGAAGTTCAACGGCTCGACCTACGACGTCGAAAGCCGGACCTTCAAGGAAGGCATCCTGAGGGCCGTCACCATGAACTATGAAGGCCGCAACCGTGCCTGGGGCGGCTTCTCGACACAAGGCGCGCGGCCTTCAGCCGGATCGCTGTCGATCATCGTCGGCGACAAGCCCCGCACCTGGGTGGCGCAGTATAGTGGCGGCACGATTCAGGAGACGCACACACCTGCCTACAAGCCCTCGCCGAAGAACGCCATCACCGACGAGCAGCGCCGCGGCTCGCTCGATCCGATGTCGGCGGCCCTCAGCGTCGGCCTGGCCGGTGACACCGCCTGCGACCGCACGGTGCAAAGCAACGACGGCAAGCGTCGCATCGACATCCTGGTCAGGAAGATCGGCACCGAGCCCGCCGCAACGGCCGGCATTCCGGGCGCGCAAGGCGATGTACTGGTGTGCGAGATCTTCACCAAGCGCATCGCCGGCGAGTTCGACGAAGCCCCAAAGGAAGCCGAGACCGAACGCGAGCGTCCGATGCGCATATGGCTCGCGCGCATGGACCAGAGCCAGATGCGCTATCCCGCCAAGCTCGAAGCCCAGACCGGCTTCGGCACGATCCGCGGCCGCATCCTGTCCTTCCGCGAACGCCCGCTGACGCCGGAAGAAAGCCAGGCGATGCGGAAGTAGAACGAAGAAACGAAGGATCCCTCGCTACGCTCGGGATGACACCGTTTTCTGCATCGGCGCACTGCGCCTTCCCGAGAAATGGTGTCATCCCGAGCGTAGCGAGGGATCCTTAAGTCAGCTCAGGCGGCGCGCTTCTGGTCGCGCTGGCGCAGGATTGACAGGATTTCGGCGGCGGCGGCCGGGATGTTGGTGCCCGGACCGTAGATCGCGGCGACGCCCGCCTTCTTCAGGAAGTCGTAGTCCTGGGCGGGGATGACGCCACCCACCACGACCATGATCTCCGAGCCGTTCTGCTTGGCCAGCTCCTCGATGAGCTGCGGAACCAGCGTCTTGTGGCCCGCGGCCTGGCTGGAAATGCCGATGACGTGCACGTCGTTCTCGATGGCGGCGCGGGCGGCTTCCTCGGGCGTCTGGAACAGCGGGCCGATATCGACGTCGAAGCCGAGATCGGCGAAGGCCGTGGCGATCACCTTGGCGCCGCGATCGTGGCCGTCCTGGCCCATCTTCACGACCATGAGACGGGGCCGGCGGCCCTCCTCCTCGGCGAAGGCTGCGATGTCGGTGCGGATGCGCTCGAGCCCGGCATCGCCCTCCCATTCGCTGGCATAGACGCCGGCGATCGATCGGATGGTCGCCTGGTAGCGGCCGTAGACGCCTTCCAGCGCCGACGAGATCTCGCCGACGGTGGCGCGGGCGCGCGTCGCTTCGATCGACAGGCCGAGCAGGTTGCCGGTCCCGGTGCGAGCGGCCTCGCCCAGCGCCTTCAGCGCTTCGACGCACTTGGCCTCGTCGCGGGTCGCGCGGATCTTGCTGAGACGATTGAGCTGCGCCTCGCGCACGACGTCGTTGTCGATGTCGAGGATGTCGATCGGCGGCTCTTCCTTGAGCTGGAACTTGTTGACGCCGACCACGATCTCCTCGCCGCGATCGATGCGGGCCTGGCGGCGCGCCGAGGCTTCCTCGATGCGCATCTTGGGCATGCCGGCCTCGACGGCCTTGGTCATGCCGCCCAGCGCCTCGACCTCCTGGATCAGCTTGCGCGCCTCGGCGACCAGGCTCGCGGTCAGCGATTCGACGTAGTAGCTGCCGGCCAACGGATCGACGACCTTGGTGACGCCGGTCTCGTGCTGGAGGATGAGCTGGGTGTTGCGCGCGATGCGGGCCGAGGTCGGCGTCGGCAGCGCGATCGCCTCGTCGAACGAGTTGGTGTGCAGCGACTGGGTGCCGCCCAGAACCGCCGCCATCGCCTCGTAGGCGGTGCGGATCACGTTGTTGTACGGGTCCTTCTCGGTGAGCGAGACACCCGAGGTCTGGCAGTGCGTGCGCAGCGACAGCGAATCGGCCTTCTTGGGCTCGAACGGCTTGATCAGCTCGGCCCACAGGAAACGCGCCGCGCGCAGCTTGGCCGCTTCCATGAAGAAGTTCATGCCGATGCAGAAGAAGAACGAGAGGCGCGGCGCGAAGGCGTCGATGTCGAGGCCCTTGGCCTTGGCGGCGCGGACATATTCGAGTCCGTCGGCCAGCGTGAAGGCCAGTTCCTGAACGAGCGTCGAGCCCGCCTCCTGCATGTGATAGCCGGAGATCGAGATCGAGTTGAACTTGGGCATGTAGAGCGCCGTGTGCTCGATGATGTCGGCCACGATGCGCATGGAGGGTCCGGGCGGATAGATATAGGTGTTCCGGACCATGAACTCCTTGAGGATGTCGTTCTGGATCGTGCCCGCGAGCTTGTCCTGCGGCACGCCCTGCTCCTCGGCCGCCACGATGTAGCCCGCGAGCACCGGCAGCACGGCGCCGTTCATCGTCATCGACACGCTCATCTTGTCGAGCGGGATGCCGTCGAACAGGATCTTCATGTCCTCGACGGAGTCGATCGCCACGCCCGCCTTGCCGACATCGCCCACGACGCGCGGATGATCGGAATCGTAGCCGCGATGGGTGGCGAGATCGAAGGCCACCGACAGGCCCATCTGGCCGGCCGCGAGATTGGCGCGATAGAACTTGTTGCTCTCTTCCGCCGTCGAGAAGCCGGCATACTGGCGGACCGTCCAGGGACGCCCCGTGTACATCGTGGCCTTCGGCCCGCGGGTGAAGGGCGGGAAGCCGGGCAGCGAGCCCACCGTCTCGATCTGCTCGAGATCCGCGGCCGTGTAGATCGGCTTCACGGCGATGCCCTCGGGGGTCATCCAGGTGAGGTCATCGATCGGGCGCTCGCGCAGTTCCTTCGCTGCGAGTTTTTCCCAGTCGGCTAGGGTCTTCTTCGGAAAATCGGCCATGCCCCCAATGTACTGCGGATTTCGGGCCAGAAAAGACCCGCTATTCGTTGGCCAAAATCGTGTTCCGGACCAGGGGGTAGATCTGGCCGGCCCAGCGGCGGCCGCTGAACACGCCGTAATGGCCGACGCCGGCCTGCATATAGTGCTTCTTGCGATAGGGCCGCAGGCTGGAACAGAGGTCGTGGGCGGCCACGGTCTGGCCCAGGGCGCAGATATCGTCGCGCTCGCCCTCGATGGTGAACAGGGCGGTGCGGCGGATCGCCTTGGGATTGACCCGCCTGCCCTTGTATTCGAGTTCACCCTTGGGCAGCCGGTGCTCCTGAAACACCCACTGGACGGTTTCGAGATAAAACTCGGCCGCCATGTCGAGCACGGCGAAATACTCGTCGTAGAAGGTCTTGATGGTGTTGGCCTGCTCGGTCTCGCCCTTGGCGAGGTGCTTGTAGAGGTCGACCTGCGCCTTCATGTGGCGGTCGGCGTTCATGCTCATGAAGGCGGTGAGCTGGATGAAGCCCGGATAGACGCGGCGCGTGGCGCCGGGATAGCGCAGCGGCACACGGTGGATCAGGTTCTGCTCGAACCAGCTGATGGGCTTGCCCATGGCCAGCTCGTTGACCTTGGTCGGGCTGATGCGCGTGTCGATGGGGCCGGCCATCAGCGTCATGCTGCGCGGCTGGGCCGGATTGTCGTCCTCGGCCATGATCGCCACCGCCGCCAGCGTCTGTACGCAGGGCTGGCAGACCGCGATGACATGGGCGCCGGGGCCCATCACCTCGAGGAACTCGATCAGGTGCTCGACATATTCGTCGAAGCCGAAGCGGCCGTTCCAGACGCCGACGTCGCGGGCATTGGCCCAGTCGGTGATGTGGACGTCATGGTCGGGCAGCAGGACCCGCACGGTATCGCGCAGAAGCGTCGCGAAATGCCCCGACAGAGGCGCGACCAGCAGGACCTTGGGCTGCGGCGGAACGCCCACCTTGGCGAAGCGCAGCAGGGTGCCGAACGGGGTGGCGAAGACCTCTTCCTCGCGCACCGCCACCATCTGGTTGCCGTACTTCACTTCGGAAATGCCGAAATCGGGGCGCCGGTGGGTCAGCTGGGCGCGGGTCGTCATCTCGCAGAGCGCGCTGGCCGCCCGCCAGCTGTCGAGGCTCGCGCTGCCGCCCCCAAGGGTCTGCCCCGCGGCCGTCGCCCACAGACGGACCGGAAGCATCATGTCGGCGGCGGTCTGGTACATCGCGTAAAGCATGTGGGCGAACCGGCTCGGAAATTGCATCCTCGAGGGCACCTGAGACACAGACAGTCCCACCAATCGGGAGGGGTGGAGTCCATGGCCGAGGCCTCGCTCACCATCAGTAGCAAGAACTATTCCTCTTGGTCGCTCCGCGGCTTCCTTTTGTGCCGGATAGCCGGTCTCGATTTCGAGGAGCGGATTGCATCCTGGGACGATCCGGCCACGCGGGCCGAACTGCTCCTCCTGTCGCCCTCCTTTCTGGTGCCCTGCCTCGAACATGGGCAGGTCAAGGTCTGGGACACGCTCGCCATCGGGGAGTATCTGCACGAGATCAAGCCCGGCGCCGGCCTACTGCCGACCGACCAGGCAGCGCGCGCCCATTGCCGGGCGGTCTGCGGCGAGATGCATTCGGGCTTCGCCAACCTGCGCTCGGCGCTGCCGATGAACCTCAAGGTGCGCCACGAGAGCTTCAAGGTCTGGGGCGGCGCGCAGGCCGACATCGAGCGCGTGGCCACGATCTGGCGCGAGTGCCTGCAGAAATATGGCGGGCCCTACCTGTTCGGCGCGGCACCGACCATGGCCGACGCGATGTACGCACCGGTCTGCACGCGCTTCGCCACCTACAACGTGAAGCTCGACGAGGCCTCGGCCGGCTATCGCGACCTGATGCTGCGCTTCCCCGCCGTGATGGAATGGACGGCGGCGGCCAAGGCCGAGCCCGAGGAAGTCGAGGAACTCGACGTCGAGTTTTAGGGCGCCGCCCGGAACGCCCGACAACACTCACGCCCTCATCCTGAGGAGGCCCGAAGGGCCGTCTCGAAGGATGGGCAACGGGCGTGGTGTGTGTAGCCCATCCTTCGAGACGCGCCGCTCCGCGGCGCTCCTCAGGATGAGGTAAGTGCGGGTACCTTAAGGTGAATGGGGATCAGCTCCCCGGGGCGCGGCGCAGCTCCAGTTCGACGCGGCCGACGCGGATGCCCCACTTGCCGACGGTGGCCTTGTTGATCAGCGAGCCGTCGGGATTGAGGGCGAGCACGTCGGAGAAGTCGACGGTCCAGCCGCCGAGCGACACCGAATATTCCAGCCGCACCACCTTGCCCTCGGTCCAGGCCCGCGCCTGGCCGACCACGTCCTCGCGCATCCCGGTGTAGGTGCCCGGCGCGGTACGCTCCAGCTTCCAGGTCTTGCGGTCCTTCTCGCCGTCGGCGTAGGCGAAATCCTCGACCAGGGTCAGCGTCCTGCCGTCCCACGCGCCTTCGATGACGACGTCGAAGCGGCGCTGCGAGCCGGTCCAGCTGTTGGTGAAGACGCCCTGGCCGACAGTGCGGCCGGGGAAGAACTGTTCGAACACCAGCGGCGGCGTCGAGGCGGTGGCGACGGGCGCTTCCGGCGGGGAGGCGCAGGCGCCGACCAGGACGGCGAGAAGAGCGAGCGGGGAAAGCCGACGCGGCAGGGTGGATGTCATGCCGGTTGTACGCCGCGAAGCCCCCCGCCGGATCACCCCTTGTCGCCTCACGCCCTCCCGCGCAATGTCCGCCCAACGAACCGGAGGAGATGAATGCTCGACGCCGAAGCCCGCATGCTGCTCGATCTGATGGACGCCGCCACCAAGTCCGGCCGGCCGAAGCTCGAGACCCTGCCGCACGCGGTCGGCCGCGCGGCGGTCGACAAGATGTCGGAGGACAGCGAGGCCGATCCGCCCGAGGTCGCCCAGGTGATCGACGGCGCGATGCCGGGACCGCGCGGCGACATCCGTTATCGCCGTTATCAACCGCTGGGCGTGACCGGCGGCACGCTGCCGACGCTGATCTACTATCACGGCGGCGGCTTCGTGATCGGCAATATCGAGACGCACGATTCGACCTGCCGGCGGCTCGCCAACAGGAGCCGCTGCCAGGTGATCTCGATCGACTATCGCCTGTCGCCCGAGCATCCGTTCCCCGCGCCGATCGACGACGGGATCGCGGCCTTCCGGCACATCCGCGACGAGGCCGACGCCTTCGGCGCCGACGCCGCGCGGCTCGCGGTCGGCGGCGATTCGGCGGGCGGCGCGATGGCCGCCGTCGTGTGCCAGGCGATGCGCGACGCGCAGGAAGCGGGCCCCGCCTTCCAGATGCTGATCTATCCGGCGACCGACTCCAGCAAGGAGAGCGCCTCGCGCAAATCCTGCGCCGAGGGATACTTCCTGACGAAGGGCCTGATGGACTGGTTCTGGAAGGCCTATGTGCCGGCCGGCACCGACCTGGCCGACCTGCGCCTCTCGCCGCTGCTGGCCAGGGACTTCACCGGCCTGCCGCCCGCCTTCGTGCTGACCGCCGGCTACGACCCGCTGCGCGACGAGGGCCGCGCCTATGCCGACCGGCTGATCGACGCCGGCGTGAAGACCACCTACGTCAACTATCCCGGCACCATCCACGGCTTCTTCTCGCTCACGCGGTTCCTCAAGCAGGGGCTGAAAGCCAACGACGAGGCCGCCGCGGTGATGGGGGCGTTCTTCGGGACGTGAGGGCCGTGCGAAGCCCCCTCACCCAGCCTCTCCCCCTAGCGGGGGAGAGGAGCCTGAAAACGCACGCTCAAACTCATGTTCCTCTCCCCCGCTAGGGGGAGAGGAGCCTGAAAACGTACGCTCAAACTCATGTTCCTCGCCCCCGCTAGGGGGAGAGGAGCCCGAAAGCGCACGCTCAAACTCATGTTCCTCGCCCCCGCTAGGGGGAGAGGAGCCCGAAAGCGCACGCTCAAACTCATGTTCCTCGCCCCCGCTAGGGGGAGAGGTTAGGTGAGGGGGTTACAGGGGGTGCCAGCCGGACGAACCCCACCGGCCGGTCGAAGCCCTTCAGCGCGACCTCTTCCTCGCGCTTGGACACATCGGCGATGACGCCCTGCACCGCGGGGTCGTCGGCCACGGCACGACTGAGCACCACGTCGCCGCCCTCGCTCTGGCCCTGCAGGCGGGCGGCCATGTTCACGGTCGAGCCGAAATAGTCGAGCCGGTCGTTCAGGGTCACCACCACACTGGGGCCCATATGGACGCCGAGCTTCAGTGAAAGATCCTGGTCGGCGATGCGGGCCTGCATGGAAAGCGCGGCACGCACCGCGTCAGCGGGATCGCCGAACGAGGCCATGACCGCGTCGCCGATGGTCTTCACCACCGCGCCGTCGTGGTCGCGCACGATGGCGGCCAGCAGCGCGAAATGCTCGCGCACGACATTGTAGGCCGCGCCGTCGCCCATCCGCTCGTAGAGCGCCGTCGAGCCGCGCAGGTCGGAGAAGAGCAGCGCCACCTGGCTCACCCCCGCCTCGTCGCCCGGCCGCAGGGTCGCGGCGGCAAAGAGATCGCGGAAGGCCTGTAGCGAGATCACCTCCGGCACGGTGAGCGCGTCGCGCGTCCAGGTCCGGTCCTCGATCAGCGCCGCCAGCTCGAAGCCCGCCTCGTTCACGAACTCGATGGTTCCCGCCTCGCCCCCCACTCCTTGTGAGCCCGCCGGCAAAGCCTCGACGCCCGACGCCGTCATCCTCAGGCCGGGGAACGGCCCGCCTTCGTGCTCGACCTCGACCGTCCCGCCGGGATGGAGCGTGCGCAGCCGGTAGCGGCCCGGCGGCAGATCGACCGCCACCCGCCGCCGCTCGCCCGGCGCCAGCAGCAGCTGGACCGCGACATGCGGCGTCGCCATCGGGCCGGAGAGGCAGAACCCGCCCTCCATCAGCGGCCGCACCGCCGGCGCGGGCGCGAAGGAGAGCTCGACGTTCTTCTCGAAGTCGCGGTCGTAGTCGATGTTGCAGGAGGGACAGTGCGCCCCGCGCGGCAGCTCGGAGAGCGCCGAAGCGCTGAGCTTGGGCCCGCGGCAGTTGGTGCAGAGCAGGTCCCAGCTCATGGTCAAAAGCCCCGCCCGCACCGCCGCGAGGCAGCCCTCGATGGCGGCGCGCGGAGCCACGCCGACCTGGCGCGCCAGCCGCTTGGGCTTGAGATGGGCGAGGTCGCTCGCCATGCCGCCCAGCACCGTGCCGGTCAGCACGCGGCCCAGCCCGTTGCCGTAGGGGCTGCGGTCGATCTCCACCGCCATCGCCGCCGCGCGCTCGAAGGCGCCGTCGGGCAGCGCCGGCTTCGGCAGCTCGAACGGCGTCTCGCGTTCGCCCCGGGCGAACGCGACGGCCTCCACGACCCGCTTGCCCACGGCGGTGCCGGCCTGCTCGGCCAGCCGCCGGCCGAACAGGCGGCCCATCAGGGTGAGCGGCTCCCATTCGAGCGCGTAGGACACGACCGAGCCGCCCTTGCCGTCGGACGAGAGATCGAACACCGGCCCGAAGCGGCGGAACGGCCCCTTGGAGAAGATCCGCGACACGTTGAAATGGCGGCCCAGGATCCACTCGTAGGGCTTCTCCTCCCATTCGAGCGTGAACCCCGCCGCCTTGCCCCGGCCACGGCGCAGCACCGTGCCGTTGGGCTGCGGCGTCTCCTCCAGCGCATAGGGCGGCAGGCCCATGGCCTCGTTGAACCGGTTGGTGTCGGCCAGCACCGGCCACAGCTCGGCGGGCGGCAGATCGAAGGTCCAGCTCCAGGTGCGGCGCGAGAGAGGCGGCATGGGGGTGGTACTGTAGCACGCGGGCGGACGGATCAGGCGCGGGGGATCACGGGTGGGTGAGGTTGGATGCCTGCGCGACACATCTGCGATGATGCGATTCTATCGGATCAAACAAGCGACGCCTGATTTTGCGAAACACATCGAGGATCGTGGGAAACACTCGCCCACAACATGCAACCCGTGATACATACTCTTGGCTTGTCGTCTATTGGTAGGACACCAAGTCTTATTGTCGGGCAACTTACCGGCTATTCATTCTTGGGAAAGAGGTTCGATTCCTCTCGAGCTAAAGCATGTACACAATCGACAAAACACGCCCATATCGTGATTTTCGAGATCAGGTCGGCAACACCACCTCCTACATTAATGCAGCATACGTCGGCATGGAGTGGATTGCACTGGGTTCGGGTAAGCCACCCGGCTTGAAAATCGCTTGGAGCGTGCCGAAGAACCCCAGGCAAGAAATCGACCAAGCCCGTGGAGTAATTCACAGCGCAATGCTTACGCGCGTTACGGATGCATTGGACACCTACCTTGTCGCTCTTGCGAGCGAGACTTGGCTCACAATGCCGGACTCTACACGCGACGTCCTTCGTAAATCGGTCACTAAGCCCGGAGGTGTAGCTTATTCGATTGTCGAGCGAATCCTAGAACTTGGAATCAAGCTAAACGAAGATGGCCAACTCAGCCTTGCTTTAGCAGCCACGCTTGTTGCGTGGAGGAATCAGGTTGTCCACTCAGGTCGAGTGACAAATGACGAGTTAAGACTCGATAGAAATTTTGTAGAGAGTCTCTCGGAAAATGCCTCTCTGCTTTCATCACTTTATGGGGGGCTCGATCCCCTCCTTCTAATCAATCACCTCAGACGCAAAGATTTCCCGAAGCGGAAGGAGATCGTTTCGCTTGTGGCAGCAACTCAAAACTTAGTTCGAGAGATTGATTGGAGACTAATTCGGCGCACTATTCCGACTCAGATAGCCTTGGAGATCAGGGCAAAGCAAGCCATAGGCTCTACGCTTAGCGAAGAATCAGATAAAGCCTTAGTAATATTGTGGAATCGTAATTCTGAAGCTCGCCTGCGGAAACTCCACGATATTCTAAGGCGGAATGGCTTCAGCACTTCGTCGAGCGCTCACAAGCTCTACACGCCCAAGAGGGAGCAAGCTCTCCAGAGTGTTGGCATAGAGACAGAAGAACCGCCCGTTCATTCGCTGTCTCTAGACTTCCTAACTAAACTTGCATCACTGTCGTACGATGATGCTCAAGCAGAGCTTCAATGCATCGACGGATAGTGCCTTGGATCGCATCCTAGATTTGTCCGAAATGCTATCTGCTACGTCCGACATGAGAATGCTCGGAGATAATTTTCAACAAGCCTATCGAAGACGCCCCACCCGCGACGAGGGACGTTGGGTACTCAAAGAGACCAGTTCCGGCCTCCAACCCACCCCCCTTCTAATCTTAGGAAATGCCACACCTCTGATCGAAGAGCATTTTGGCACTATTGCTAGACGCATCACCTCCTTTCTAAGCAGTGAATTTAATCAAAATAGACCTCCGACGCCTGAACTGCATGGCTCAGAAGGCTATGGCTTGCTCACTGACCTTGAGCACATGCATTTGCACTCATTCTTTGCCGACCCAGAAAAGGAGCTAAATTCAATACTAGAAAAAGATCTCTTGCCATTCATGAAGAGCGAGCTAGGCGTGACGCATCTTTGCGTCATCAGGCCAAATCACACCACGCAACAAAGCAGATTATCATTCGTAAAGTTCTTCTGGGCCTGCCAAGCATTTGGATTAGATGCCGTCAAAGAAAAAATACTGGAGGATCGGACGCTCGATTCTATATTGCCTTCGCCGCAAGACATGATGGAGTGGATTGAAGTCTTTTTTACCTTCGCGCCGACACAAATCGCCCTCCCGATCAGGTTAGTTGGAGGGTACGTGGTATTTTTCAGTTCAAATCCATGGATATTCCCACGCGCCTCAGTCGCAGGGATGCTCGGTCATTTCACGTCCTCAATGCGTTTGATGACGTCCGATGAGAACACGATGATACAAGGCGTGCGATTTAGCGCCGGAGATCCTTCACGAATTTACGACTACGTAAGAATGAGCGTCGAGCACATAAATACGCTGTCCTGGTTTTCAACGAACCCATTTAACTTCTTGTCAGGCGAGCGGCTTGAAGGGCGAGAGCAGATACAGTTTGTGACGGCACTTCACTTGCTGATTAATGATATCCGATCAGCAAACTCCACATTGAATACTTATGCTCGCATGTCATTCTGCTTGTCTGCGATAGATAAGCTTTCGAATCTGATCGCATCCCGCCTCCGCGGGAAGGTCAGTGAGTCTGACATCTTCAAAGCATGTTTTTCTGTTCGTACAATCAAACGATTGCGTACTCTCGCTCGCAGTAGTCATTCCTCAAGCAATCCACTAGCCACAGAGGCGCTAGCACGTCAGTTGCGCCTGCTTCTAAAAGTTCAAAAGTCCATCAGGGACCAAGTGCGAGGAAAATCGAAGGAAGATGAGCGCCTAGACTGGCTCTGGAGTTATCGCAATCTTCGCCACGGCACTTTTTTGCGTCAGAATCAATTTGAACGTCTCTTCGTCGACGCTACCGGAACTATGCCGAGCCAACTAGCGCGCGGTTTAATGGCGCTGCTACTCTCGTTCGCCACATCTCCAGATGCATTCTTTAGAGTGTTTGAAATTGATAACGCTCCCTCTATCTAGTCGCTTAGCACGAAATATTAGCTTTCCCAGCCTCAAGGCAACGTCACCTTCACCAGCTTCCCGCCGCGCACGTCCACCCGCTTCATCATCGAGCCCCCTTCGACGCGGTCGCCCGGGCCGTCCCACTTCACGCTGGTCGTGACGTACCAGACGCCGTCGGGGACGCGCGGGAAGGAGAAGCTGCCGGAGGCGTCGCAGGTGGTGCGGCGCAGGGTCGAGACGTAGAGCGGGTCGTCGCCGCTCTCGAACTTCACCGGGGCCAGGCTGGCGGCGCGGGTGCCGCGCGTGTCGTTGCCGAAGATCGCCGTCATGCGGGCGCGGGCATAGGCGCTGTCGGGCAGGAGGTTGGCGGCCTGGCCGGTGCAGGTGTGGGTCGTGCCGCCCGCCTTCATGGTCGCGATGCCGCTCACCGTGTTGGTGCCGGCCTTGCGCGACCACTCGACCTCCGAGGCCTGGATGGGCTGCGACAGCGCGCTGGGCGGCGGCGGAGCGAAGGCCTGGTCGAACTGGCTGCAGCCGGCGAGGGCCACCGTGAGGCCGAGGCTGAGGCCGAGGCCGAGGCCACGGGCGAGGATCGAGGCGAAAGGCTTCATGGGAGGGGCTGTCTCCAGGCGCTTGAGGACGGATCGAGGGGCGAAAACGCTAGACGACAACGCCGGTTGCCGGCCTGTGTTCCTTTGGTGGTTCGGCTAGGCTCGGCGCCATGACCCAGCCCGCCTCCTTCGACGCCTTCCCCCTCCCCGCCGGCAGCGCCGACTGCCACGTCCATGTCTACGGTCCCTACGACCGCTTTCCCGCCGTCCACGGCGGCAAGTTCTCGCCGCTGCAGGCGACGCCGGTCGAGGCGCTGCTGGCGCTGTGGGACCGGATGGGCATCGCGCGCGGCGTGATCGTCCATGCGCTGGCGGCCGGCGGCGACAACGAGGTGACGCTCGACGCGCTGCGCCGCCATCGCGACCGGCTGCGCGGCGTGGCGATCCTGAAGCCCGAGGTGAGCGAGCGCCGGCTCGACGAGCTGAGCGAGGCAGGATTTCGGGGCGTGCGCATCAACCTGCTGCGCCAGGACGGCAAGCCGGTCTCCTCGGGCGGCATGAGCCTCGACGACCTTCTGGCGCTGGCGCCGCGCCTGCACGCGCGCGGCTGGCACGTCCAGCTCTGGGTCGAGACCGGCGATCTCAAGGAACTGGCGCCGACCCTGGAGAAGATGCCGTTCGACTTCGTGATCGACCATATGGGGCGCACCATGGCCGACAAGGGCGTCGACACGCCCGGCTTTCGCGATTTCTGCGAGAAGCTCAAGACCGGGCGCTACTGGTGCAAGCTCTCGGGCGCCGACCGCAACACGCGCCAGGGCGCCGGGCCGGGCGCCGCCTACGACGACACCGCGCCGTTCATGCAGGCGCTGGTCGCCGCCAATCCCGACCGGCTGGTCTGGGGCAGCGACTGGCCGCATGTCGGCCACGGCGCGGAGGCGATCCCGCAGGAGGAGGACCTGCTGCGGCACTTCTTCCGCTGCGTGCCGGACGAGGCGGTGCGCCGGAAGATCCTCGTCGACAATCCGAAGGCGCTTTACGGGTTCTGATCTCCTGGCTGGCGTTTTGCGATCAGGGCGGGACGCAACGGTCCTTCCCAAATGCTCCTCACCCTGAGGAGCGCTCCGCAGGAGCGCGTCTCGAAGGGTGGGAACGAGCACCACGCCTGCTGCCCATCCTTCGAGACGGCCCTTCGGGCCTCCTCAGGATGAGGTGGTGCGCGCTCCGCTCCAGGGCGGGGGTTACCCCGCCCGAGACGACGGGGACTATTGTAACGTCGTCGCCGCCAGTTCGCCGGCGGCCAGCACCACGATCTCGCCCTCGGCGAGCGGGCGCCAGGGGCCGGCGGTGACGGGGACGCTGGCGAGCAGCGACAGTTCCTGCGCGCCGTCGGCGGGATGGAGCGCCACGCCCGCTTCGGTCTCGTGGGCGGCGTGCGTGCCATGCTCGGCGCGATGCCTGTGGCGGAACCACAGGCCCGGCCCCATCGAGCCGTCGGCCCCGCGGCGGCGATGGCTGTGGCCGAACACGAACTCGCCGTCGCTGTAGAGGAAGTTGAAGGTGCCGAGCGGCCGCATTTCGGCGGCGAAGGCGGCGAGGGTTTCGAGCCGCAGCCCGAGCGGCGGGACGCGGCGGTGCCACAGCGGCGCGAGACGCTCCAGCAGCAGGCAGAAGGCGCTTTCCGAATCGGTCTGGCCCACCGGGTGGAAGCGATGCGCCGGCTCGGCGGCGCGCGTCACGACCTCCCTGAGATCGCCATTGTGCGCGAAGAGATTCGTGCGACCGCCCAGCTCGCGCACGAAGGGCTGCGTGTTGGCGAGGCTGTTGCCACCCTGCGTCGCGCGCCGGATGTGCGAGACGAGCTGGCGCGTCGGCAGGGTGCGGCGCTCGATGAAGTCGAGCCACGGGCTGTGGCTCGCGGGCTCCGGCTCCTTGTAGAGCCGCACCTCGTGGCCTTCATGGAACGCGACGCCCCAGCCGTCGACATTGCCCGTATCGGCCCCGCCGTGGCCCGCGAACCGGCGCAGCGAGAAGCTCGCGCGCATCGGCTTGCGGGCGGAGAGGCAGAAGAGTTCGCACATGAGGAAGGATCCTTCGCTACGCTCAGGATGACACCGTTTCCAGCATCAGCGCACTGCGCAAAATCCAACAATGGTGTCATCCTGAGCGTAGCGAAGGATCCTTACCGGAGAGGCGTGACACGTGACTCACCACGACAACTGGGGCTGGCGTGCCCGCATCGGGCTGTTCATCGTCGGCAGCGAGGCGGTGCCGGAGGCGGAATGGTGGGCCATGGCGCCGCCGGGCGTGTCGGTGCATGCCGCGCGGGTGACGGCGCCGACGCCGTGGGCGAAGTGGCGCGCGGACAGGAGCGGCGTCGATCTTTCAGACGACCTGGCGCGCGGCGCGAAGCAGTTCTCGACCATGAAGCTGCAGGCCGTCGTCTTCGCCCACACGTCGAGCAGCGTCGTGGGCGGCAAGGGCTGGGACGAGGCGACCGTCGATGCGCTGTCCGCGGTCGTGCGATCGGGCATCGCGGGCGACGCGGCGAAGGTCACGACCAACGGGCTCGACACGCTGGCGGCACTGCGTCACGCGGGCGTGAAGCGGCCGTTCCTGGTGGTGCCGCCGTGGTTCCCCGACGACACGGTGGGCGCCGCGCTGCGCTACTACGGCGATCACGGGATCACGCCCGTCGGACACCTGCGCCTCGATCCCGGCCGCAAATGGCGGGACGTGCCGCCGCAGGATCTCTACCCGCAGGGCATGGGCTTCGAGCAGGAGATCGAGCCGCTCTACGCGCAGATCCTGAAAGCCTGCCCCGCCGACGCCGACGGCGTGCTGATCGGCGGCACCGGCTTCCGCTGCGTCGGCATCCTGGAGACGCTGGAACGCGACCTCGGAAGACCGGTGATCAGCGCCAACCAGGCGAGCCTGTGGCACTGCCTGCGGATGTCGGGCATCCGGACGCCGATCGAGGGCTACGGCGCGCTGTTGCGATCGTAGCGTCGCTTCGCGCCTCCAAAACACCAACCTCATCCTGAGGAGGCAGCGCAGCAGCCGTCTCGAAGGATGGGCCACGGACATGGTGCTCGTGCCCATCCTTCGAGACGCGCCGCTTCGCGGCGCGTCTCGAAGGATGAGGTAAGTGCTTGCGGCTGCTCCTCAGGGTGAGGTGGTTGGTAAAGCTGGCAGTCGTCAGGTCGCCAGCAGGTTCAGCTTCCGCAACAGCTCCCGCTCCTGCTCCATCGTCTTCGCCATCTGCGCCTGATAGGCGGGGCCGTCGAGCAGGAGGAGCGGCTGGTCCATGTTGTCGAGGAACTCGAGGTGCTTGGGCTCGCCCGCGGCCTCGCGGAAGGCGTCGGCGAGGGTCTTCACCACGGCGGGGTCCATACCCTTCGGCCCGATCAGGCCGCCGGGACTGTCGACAGCGATTTCCAGGCCGAGCTCGCGCACGGTCGGCACCTCGGGGAAGCGCTTGGCGCGGGTGGCGGTGAAGACCGCGAGCAGGCGCAGCTTGCCCGACATCACCAGCGGCGCCCAGCCCGAGGACTCCGAGGCGAAGTCGATCTCGCCGCCCATCAGCGCGCGCAAGGTGTCGGCAGTGCCGCGATAGGGCGCGTGCGTCCAGGTCAGGCCCTGCTTCAGCCCGAGGCTCTCCATCGCGAGGTGCTGCGTCGAGCCGGCACCCAGGGTGCCCCAGTTCAGCTTGCCGGGATTGGCCTTCGCATAGGCCAGCAGCTCGGGCAGCGTCTTCCACGGCGCGTCGGGGCGCACGACCACGCCCATCACGAAGCCGGTGATCTGCAGGATATAGGTCAGGTCCTTGATCGGATCGTACTTGAGCGACGCGTTCAGCATCGGCTGGCGCAGCACGCTCATGTGCATCTGGCTGATCGTGTAGCCGTCGGGCTTGGCGTCCTGCAGCGCGAGCGCGCCCAGCACGCCCGCGGCGCCGCCCTTGTTCTCGACGACGACGGGCTGGCCCAGCTTCTTCGCCGCCGACTCCGCGAGGATGCGGAAGCCGGCATCGGCGGGACCACCGGCGGCCCACGGGATGATCAGCCGGATCGGACGATCGGGAAACTTCGCCTGCGCGCGCGACGGCGCGGCGGCGGCGAGCGGCAACAGTGCGGCGCCCGCGAGGGCGGCCCTTCGTGTCAGGCTGGTCATGACGATGTGATTCCTTCCCTTCCCCGATGACAGGCTATCCGAGCAATTGCCGGGCCGCACAAAGAAAATCGGCCGGCTTTGGGGCCGGCCGATTCTGCATTTCAAAAGATCGGTGAAGCGATCAGGTCTGCTGGATCGCCGAGAGGATCCAGTTGCCGCCGCGGCTGCGCAGGAAGGTCCAGACTTCCGTCGCCTCGGTGCGTACCTGCTCGTTGCCCTCGACGAGGCGGCCGTCGGCGACGTTGCGGGTGACGTCGATCATGCTGAAGCGCATGGCCACCGTCGCGTAGTCGACCGGGCCCTCGCTCCAGGCCTCGGACAGGTCGCCCTGCTCGAGCTTCACGTCCGTGACCTTGTTCTCGACGCCGCGGCTCGCGTTGGCCGACAGTTCCTGGTTGAAGTAGCCCAGCATCTCCGGCGTCACGAGGCTGCGCAGCTTCACGAGGTCGCCGGCGCTGTAGGCCGCCTGCACGTCCTTCAGCAGCGCTTCGAAGGCGTCATAGTCCTGTTCGACGATGGCGAGCTGCGGCGCGCCGAAGCCCGACGCGGCACCGGCACCGGCACCGCCCAGCATCGACTGCAGGCCGGAGCGGGCCATCGGCGTCGCTTCCGGCTGGGCGGAACTCAGCGACGGCGGAGTGCCGCCGCCGGCACCCGCGCCGGCGAAGGCCGCGGCGGGCGTGCCGTTACGCGACTTCCACCAACGGACGGCGAAGTAGACGATGCCGCCGATCAGCGCGATCTGCAGCAGGAAGCCCAGCATGCCCGCCATGCTGCCGAGGCCGGCGCCGAAGCCGCCGCCCATCAGCATGCCGATCAGGCCAGCGCCCAGCATGCCGCCCAACAGGCCCGACATGAACGGATTGCGCTGCATGAAGCCGGGCTTGGCGCCGGCCGCGGCGGTGTTGGCCGGATTGGCCGACGGGCTCTTCTGCTGCGGCGTGGTGCTGCGCTCGACCGGCTTGGAGGTCGGCGCGGTCTGGGTCGGCGCCGGGGCATCGCCCGACTTGCTGCCGCGGCTGCCCGAGCCGCTGCCACCGCCCGCCCGCGCGTCGGCAGGCGACGGTGCCAGCGACGGCACCGCAATGATCAAAGCCGCGAGGATCGCGAGCCAACGAAACCTGGTCATCTGGTCATCCCTGTTCTCACCGGGTTCGTCCCGGCATTTTGCACTCGATATGTTAGGGGCTCGGGCCGGCAATTCAAGGTGCAACCGGGCCTCCGTACGGGCCGTTTGCAATTTCATGCACATGCGAATTCCCGCCCGGATCGCCGCAATGGCGCTGCTGCTCACGCCCGGCCTCGCCGCCGCCGAGGGCTGCCTCGACCAGGTACGCGAGCTGGCCCGCAGCCAGAACATCTCCACCGATCCGCCGACCGCCTCGCCCGACAAGGCGCCGGGCGCCCCCGGCCAGGGCACCGGTCCGGGCGTGACCTCGCGCGAACTCGGCCGCTCCGGCGGGGTGATCGAGCCGCCCGCGACCTCCGATCGCTCGGTCATCGCCCCGCCCGCCACGACCGACAGCCGCATGCCGACCATGCCCGACGTCACGCAAAAACCCGGCACGCCGCCCCCGGGACAAGGCGCCAGGGACGAGGCCAGGAAGGACGCCGCGGTCGACCGGACCGCGTTACAGGCCGTGCTGGTGGCGGCGCGCGCCGAAGCCGAGCGTGGCCAGGAGGCCGGCTGCCTCGATGCGCTCGAAAAGGCCCGGCAGATCCTCAAGCGCGCGGAAAAGTGACGCGATCCAGCTCACGTCCTCGAGGTCGATCGGGCCCAGCGCGAAGAAGAGCGTGAGGCACGCGAGCGCCACCGTCGCGGCGACCGCGACGCGGCGCGCGGTCGGCCGCGGACGGGCCGGCACCACGCGATAGAGAACGCGTCCGCCGCGCAGCTCGACCCGTTGCGCAACGCGGCGACGCCGACGCGGCTCCGGTTCGCGCGGCAGCGGCACCTGACGCACGGACACGGCCTCCGGGGCTGACTTCCTCACCCAGGCGTCGGCTGCATCGGTGCGTGCGCTTCCCAGCGCCGTCAGCGGATCGGACGCGGGCTGCCTCGCCTCTTCGCCCTTCCACGCCTGCGGCAGCGCGAGGGCCAGCCGCAGCATGGTGTAGACCAGCCACGCCGTCGCGATCGGCAGGCCGACGCGGAAGGCGAGATACGTGTCGGGCGTCGTCCAGGCCCAGACGCTGGTCGCGCCACCCGCCAGCGTCATCACGATGCCGGCGACGACGACGGCCACCGCCGTGACGCGGAAAAGAAGAAGCGACGACATGCGACCAGCTAAAGCGGCGCGGCTTCAGCGCGTCAACAACAACAGGATCGCCGCATAGTGGATAGAAGCCGCGACCAGCACCGAGGCGTGCCACAGCGCCTGCTGGTACGGCAGCCGGCTCGAGAGATGGAAGATCGTGCCCAGCGAATAGACCACGCCGCCTGCGAGAAGCAGCAAGAGAGTCGTCGGTTCGACCGAGGCCAGCAGTTCGTCGAGCGCGAACAGGCCGATCCACCCCATCAGGAGATAGAGCACGACCGACAGCGATTCGATGCGACGCGGTTGCAGCAGTTTCGCCGCGATTCCGAGTGCCGCCGCGCTCCACATCACCGCCGTGAGCCCGCTCGACCACGGTTCGCGCAGCTTCAGCATCGTGAGCGGCGTGTAGGTCCCCGCGATCATCACGAAGATCGCGGCGTGATCGAACCGGCGCAGCCATTCGCGCCGTGGACTGGCAATGCGCAGGTTATAGGCCGCCGAGCAGCCCAGCATGGCGAGCAGGCCCACGACATAGACGAGGACCGGCGCCATCTGCCCGCGTCCGGGCGCCTGCGCAGCGACAATCAGGATCGCGACCGCGCCGACGACGCCCAGCACGAGGCCGAGCGCATGCACTGCCGCATCGGCCCGCAGATGGCGATCAAAAGTCTGTTCCGGCATGGCGCCACGATGCGGTCGCGCGCGACCGGCCGCAACGGCTAGAATGCGCCCAACAGTTCCGGAGGAAACCGAAGATGAGCTCGTCCGACATCGCCTACACGCCGATCCTGCCCGAAGGCTGGCCGCGCCCGCGCGGCTTCTCCCATGGCGTCGTTGCCACGGGCACGCGCAGCGTGCGCATCGCCGGCCAGATCGGACGCGAGCCCGGCCAGGCCAGCATTCCCGCCGACGCCGATGCCGGCGCGCAATGGCGCATCGCGCTCGGCAATCTCGTCACCGTGCTGAAGGCGGCGGGCGGCGAGCCGCAGCACCTCGTGGCGCTGCGCGCCTACGTGACCGACATCGCCGAGTTCAACGCCGCCGGCGCGGCCGTCGGTGCCGCCTGGGGAGCCACGCTCGGACGCCACTTCCCGGCGATGACGCTGGTGCAGGTGTCGGCCCTGATCGATCCCAACGCGAAGGTCGAGATCGAGGGCGACGCGATCCTGCCCTAGGGAACCCGTTCCCGATCGGCAGAGCGCAGTACGAGGCCGCACGATCCCTCGCCGGACGCCGTTCCTAATCGCTCCCGCCTCCGTGGCCACCGCCTCCGCCGCCTTCGCCACCGCCACCGGGGGTACCGGTAGACCCGCTCGGTTGGCTGGGCGCAGAACCGAGCGGACGCGCCGCGTTGTTGGTCGTGACGGCCTGCGTGGCGACGAGTTGCAGGTAGGCCAGCCACGGCGCCAGTCTCGACGAGAGGTCGGCATAGGGCAGTGCGTTCGCGTTGAGCGTCCGCAGGGCCGAATCGATCAGCACCTTGTCGCCGGGGCCGATGACATTGCCCGTCGTCTGGGTCTGCTCGAACAGGACGAGATAGGCCTGCAACGTGTTGGGCGGCAGGATCACCGGCTCGAGCGGCGCCGCGCCGCCGGCCGGCACGAAGATCTGCGAGCCGTAGCGTACCGCGCGCTGCGTGCCGGCGGCGTTGCTCACGGTCAGCCGGTCGCCGAACAGGAACGTCGCGGTGGTCGAGCCGTCGGCGCCCACGGTGACGGTCGCGATGCCGCCGCGCACGCCGATATGGGCGCTGGGCGTGCGGATGATGACCTCACCCTTCTTGCTGATCGCACCGCCAACGAAGCGAAAGGCCCCCTTCGTCGCGTTGACGGCCAGTTCGCCGGCATTGCGATTGGCGTCGAAGACGAACTTGTCGATCGTCAATTCACTGTTGGCGCCGACCGTTAGGCCGGAACCGTCGAGGAAGACCAGATGCGCACGGTCCGCCGGTCCCGTCGTCACCCGTTCGCTGCCGAAGACGTCGATGCCGACGCGCAGGGTCCGCGCAGGCTGTGCCGGCGGCGTGCCGCGCGGATCGCCGCTGGCCGCAGATGTGACTCCGACCTGCTGCGCTGATGCCGCCGTGGCCCAGGCCAGCGGCAAGAGAAGCGTCAGGAAGATCGCGCGTGATTTCCGCAAGGACATCGTTCCGCTCCCTCAGAATCGCCAGCCGATGCCCACCAGGCTGCTGAACGAATTGAAGCTGTAGTTGTTGATCGAGGCGGAACGCTGGAAATAGGTCGTCTGACCCACCAGCGTCAGGCGATCGTCGAGCGGCACGGAGAGGAGCAGACCGAGATTGACGTCGGTCTGGGTGCGCACGGTATTTGGCTGAACGAATGGATCGGGCTGGTCGTAGGTCGCGAAGGCCATCGCAGCATTGCCCGCGAGCGTCCATTTGCGACCGTTCACGCCCACCGGATCGACGAAACGCCACGTCAGCGAACCGCCGAAGCCTGCTTCGCCATAGCTCTGGAAACCCGTCATCGCGATATAGCGCGTATAGTTGCCTCCCAGCGACGCTTCCAGGTCGGCCGTCAGATCGGCCCGGAGATTGCCGGCCACCGTTCCGTTGTTGCCCGAGTTCTGGGAGTTGAAGGGTACGGAGGCATTGTCCACGAAGTCACGCCGCTGCCCCAGCACCACGATCCCGGCACGCACCTTTTCCGCTACCGGCACCGAGGCTTCCAGCCCGGCACCCCATGCCCAGTAGGTCGGCAGGTTGCCCACGGTAATGTAGCGCCCGCTGACGAAGGGCTTGAGCTGCACGCCGCTCAGGGGACCATCGATCAGTTCCATGCGCGGGCCCACGCCGAGGTCGAGCAGCATCACGTCGGCATTGGTGACCTGGAACTGCTTGGCCGTATAGAAGGAGAAGTCGGTCTCCAGCGTGCCATTGTCCTGGCGCCCGAAATCGTAGCGATGGCTGAGTGACGCCGCGCCGACGAAGGCGAAATCGCCCTGCCGCTGGAAGGTCGGATTGGGCACGACGGTCGCGCCATAGGATTGCAGGGTGCCGGTGGGCAGGCTGGCAGGATTGTCGGAATAGCGGATGCCGGCCACGAACTCGCCGGTAAGGCGTGACGTGCCCCAACGACGGTCGATGTCGCGGATGAACTCCGACGAACGCTCGGCGATTTCCGGGGTCGATTTCGTCGAGGTGCGGGCGGCCTCGAAATAGGTTCGCGCCGCATCGTAGGACTTCAGCTTGTAGTACAGGACCCCCAGCTCGAACTTTACCCTCGGCTGGTCGGCATCGATGACGAGGAACCGTTCGTAGGCGGTGATCGCGCCTTCGTAGTCCTCCGCGGCCGCGGCGGCCTGAGCATATTTCAGCAGGACTTCGGCATCGCCGGGACGGCGCAGGGTCTCCTCGAAGGCAGCCCGGTAGGATGCACGCTTGGCATCATTCACTTGGGCAAGGGACGGACTGGAAAAAGCCACCAGCGTCGACAGGAGTAGTGCCAGCCTAGAGGGGTGCATCTCACTCCAGAAAGTATCTGCACGCACTGTACAGTTGTGGAAGAGGACTGCAAACCCAAAGCCTGATGCTCTCTGAGGAACGAACATCGGACGCGAGTGCCCTTCACACCAAGTGCGGTCTCGACCGCTTCTAAAGGATCCGTCGCCGCCTGCTCGACCTCGTGACCATGTCTGGCAATGCTGCGGCCAGCATCCAGTTCGCTGGCCGCAGCATCCGGTCAAAACCCGAGTGCGCTGAGACCCGGGTGGTCGTCGGGGCGCCGGCCGAGAAACCAGCGGAACTTGCGGTCTGCCTCGGCGATCGGATGCTCGTTGATGCTGGCGATGCGGCGCCGCATCAACCCATCGGCATCGAATTCCCAGTTCTCGTTGCCGTAGGCGCGAAACCACGTGCCGCTGTCGTCGTGGAATTCGTAGGCGAAGCGCACGGCGATGCGATTGCCGGCGAACGTCCAGAGTTCCTTGATCAGACGATAGTCGTGCTCGCGCGCCCACTTGCGCTTGAGGAACGCTTCTATCGCCTCCCGTCCGTTGATGAACTCGGCGCGGTTCCGCCACTGGCTGTCGGGCGTATAGGCGAGCGCTACCTTGGCCGGATCGCGGCCGTTCCATCCGTCCTCGGCGAGCCGGACCTTTTCAGTCGCAGTCTGTTCCGTGAACGGCGGAAATGGCGGACGGGACATGAAGAGACTCCCCTCGGGGTTCAGATGACCTTGCGGGCCCGCAGGTCGGCCAGTTCGGCCGCACCGTAGCCCAGTTCCCCCAATACTGCGTCGTTGTGCTCGCCCAGCTCCGGCGCGATGCCGGGCCTGGCCGGGGTCTCGGAGAATTTCCACGGCGTGCCGTGCACCTTCAGCTTCTTTCCGAGTTTCGGGTAGTCGACCTCCGTGACGTAGCCGTTGGCCACGACGTCAGGATCGTTCGACGCTTCGAGCAGCGTGTTGATTGGCGCCGAGACGATGTCGGCGCCGCGCAGCCTCGCGACCCAGTCGTCGCGCGTGCCAGTGGCGAACAGGCCGTCGAGGGTGGCGAGCAGTTCGATTCGCTTGGCGTCGTCGTCGATGATGACCCCAAGATCGGCGAAGCCCGCCTTCTCGAGAGGCTCGTAGAAGCCAAGCGCCGTCATCGCATCCTTCCAGTTGTCCGGACCGGTCAGCTGGAAGACCAGCGGCTTGCCGTCGCGGTCGTCGAAGCTCGCGCTGATGCCGGGCCGCTCGCGCGTGCCGGTGACGCGCGCCTGTCCGGTGACGGGATTCTGGTTGCGCCACATCGCGGTCTGCAGCGTCCAGCCCATCAGGCGGATCTGGCCGCCGAGCAGCGAGAGATCGATCTTCTGGCCGACGCCGGTGGTACGCGCGTGCGTCAGTGCCGCCAGCGCGCCGCCGAAGGCCAGGATCGCGCAGGTCTCGTCGGCCACCGACACCACGCCGGTCTTCATCTTCTGGCCCGCCGCGGAATAGGCCTCGGCGATGCCGCCCAGCGCCTGCGCCATCGAATCGGTGCCCGGCAAATGGGCATGCGGGCCGTCGGGTCCGTAACCGGAGATCGAGACATAGACGAGTTTCGGATTGACCTTGCGCAGCTCCTCCCAGCCGAAGCCGTTCTTCTCGGCCGCACCCGGCCGGAAGTTCTGGCCGAAGATGTCGGCCTCGGCGACCAGCTTGCGCAGGATCTCCCGCCCCTCCTCGCTCTTGAGGTTGAGCGTCACGCTCTTCACGCCGCGATTGTTGGCTTCGAAGAAAGTGCTGCCCATGCCCGGCAGGACGGTCATACGGCGCGAAGGGTCGCCGCCCTGGGGCGATTCGATCTTGATCACGTCGGCGCCGAGATCGGCCATGAGCATCCAGGGAACGGTGCCCGCCTGCGCGGTGGAGCAGGAGACGACCTTGACGCCCTGCAGCGGGCCGTGGGGAACAGACATTGACGCTGGGCTCCTCGATGGGGATGCCCACGCTAGAGCAAGATCAGGCGGGCGTCTCCCGTCGCGCCACGTCGCAGAATCGAACGAGGCGGCCAGAGGTTTCGTCCCACAGTGTCAGCCGTGGCGCGGCGAGGCCGGCACGCAGGCCGAGCGACGGAACGGCACGCACGGCCCGGGCCGCTTCGTGAGCCTGCGCCAGCCGGTAGTTGGGAATGCGCTGGTTGAGATGGTGGACGTGATGGAAGCCGATATTGCCCGTGAACCACCGCAGCACGATCGGCAGATCGAACCAGGACGATCCGTCCATCGCGGCATCGACATATCGCCAGGCACCGCGACCGGTCCACTGTGCCCCCGGAAAACGATGCTGCAAGGTGAACAGCCACACGCCGAGGATCGACGCGACGACCATGATCGACAAATGGACCAGCAGCACGTCACGCCAGCCCAGCAACAGCACGAGCGTCGCAAACAGGGCAACGAAGCTCGCATTGGTGAGAAGGACCGAGCGGCGCTCACGCACCCACGTGCGCGGCGTGTCGAACGGCAGGCGGTAGAGTAGTACGAAGATCAGAGGCGGTAGCAGGAAGTTGGCGATCAGCGGATGACGGACGAGCCGGTGCGCAAACCTCCGCCAGGGCGACAAAGCGAGGTACGCGCGTACGGTGAGGCACGAGGAATAGATGTCGCTGCCGCGATCGCCGCGATCGAGATTGTTCCATTCGGCATGATGCTGCGCATGCTGGCGTCGCCAGCTCGCGAAGGGCGTGAAGGTGCACAGGCTGCACAGCCGGCCGACGATCGTGTTGGCGCGGCGGGAAGCGAAGAACGAGCCGTGTCCGCAATCGTGCTGCACGATGAACACGCGCACCATGAACGCGCCGGTCGGTATGGCGAACGCGAGGGCGAGCCACGGGGAAAAATCGCAGGCGACGTACATCGCCGCGCAGCCCGCGAGGAAGGGACCGAATGAGGTAACGAGCTGCACCAGGCTTCTTCCCACTGAAGGGCGCGAGAACGAGGCGGCGACTGCACGTAGCTCTGCATCGATGGAATCGGCAGTGGAACGAGGCTCCATGAACACCTCCGTCTTTCGCCGCAATGGAAGGACCAGCCATACTTGGTCCTTGATAGTGCTGGAACAAGAGACCATATGAGCCTCGTCGATCCACGGACATCTGATTTGGTCCGCGCCGCCGACATCGTTCAGCGGTCCGCTCCACGACACGTGATCCCGAAAATTAGTGCAATTCGACGGGTTCCATCGCGCTTCCGCGTGTTCAACCGCGAAGGGAGCGCATGACCTCGCATATCCAAGTAGAAAGGGTTTCTCCCATGACGACGACTACGGGAACCGTTAAGTGGTTCAATATCCAAAAGGGCTTCGGCTTCATTCAGCCGGACAATGGCGGCACCGACGCCTTCGTTCACATCAGCGCCGTTGAGCGCGCCGGCATGAGCATGCTGAGCGAGGGCCAGAAGCTCGAATTCGAGCTGGTCGCCGATCCCAGGAGCGGAAAGATGGCGGCGGAAAACCTCAAGGCTGTTTCCTGACCACCGGCCGCCGGTAACGGCGGCCGCCCTCCAGTCTGCGCGCCACCACGGATGTACTGGGGCGCGCGCACAGGAGTGGCAACGCGACATGGCCCCGTACCTGAAAAGGTGCGGGGCCTTTCGTTTGAGCCCTCGATCCAGGTCCCGCCCGTCCTCGCGGCTCCGCAGCAAGCCCTGGACCCGGCCCGGACTCGAAATCTCAAGGGCCTGCAAGGATTTGCTGGGTGAGACCGGCGCACGGCACGTCCTTGGCATCGCCGAAGACGGGTGTGGGAATCGGGATCACGCGGCCGAGCGAAATCTGCGGCGAGCGCAGCTTGCCCTGGACCATGACGGCCCCGTGAAGGTTGAGCAGATCGAAGCTCTTGGGATCGGAATCGATCTCCACATTCACCGCCTGGCTCTTGAGCGAGAGTCGGCCCTTGACGTGAAGGACGGACTTCTGGGTATCGAGCAGCGTCCTGTCGAACGAAACGTTGCCTTGCTGGAAATTGAGACGGCTCACGGCGCACTTGATCGGAATGCGATTGTCGCCCGTCACGTAGAGCACCAAAGCGTCGAAGATCTGCAGGCCCGCCAGACTGACCATCAGGCTGCTGACCGATCCGCCGCCGAGGGCAAAGGCCATGTGTCCGTTGGCCGTGCCCATGACATGGGCGAGCGACCGGCCATTGCCGGCGAGTTGTACGCGGCCCTGGATCTTGCCCTGCGTGGTGTCGAAATAGCGCGACTCGCGGAAGAAGTTCTTCAGTTCGATGTCGGTCAGCCTGAGACTGGCCCGCACCTTGGGATCGTCAGTACGCGCATCGATACCCAGTTCGCCCGCGATCGCACCGCCGCCCAGCACCGACAGCGTAAGCGGCTTCACCGTCGCGTTGCCGTCCTGGATCAGGACACGGAACGAAAGCGCCTGCACCGGGAGCCAGGGCGGCGCGATCACCCGCTTTGAGTCAAGCGTCACGTCCATGTTCATGGCGCGAAGTTTCTCGACGTGCAGCGGGACGTTGGGAAAGAGATCGCCGCTCGCCTCGAGTTGGGCCTGCGTCTGCGCCTGCTTGGGCGACCCGTTGCTCTTGCGTGCCGGTGTCGCGCCGACCAGCGGCGCCAAGTCCTCGAACACGAGCTTCTGGGAGACCAGCTTCGCCGTCAGGAACGCAGGCTTCCGCCGCTCATCGATCGTCACTTCGCCCGTAAGATCGCTCTCGCCGACCCGCCATTTGGACTGGACGAACTTCCAGAGACCGGGCTCGCGTTCCAGTTTTCCGACGATCGTATACGGCGGCGTCGGCGGCCCCGGGATGCCGAGCAACGGATAGATGTCGGAGAGATTGGGACCGGAAAGCACGAGATCGACGTTGGCGCCGGTCCATTTGAACGGGTCCTGCACGGTGCCCTTCATCTTCAGCTTGGTCGCGCCGAAGCTGACATTGAGATCGAGCGGATAAGGCTGTTCGGTGTCCCGCAGCATCAGTACCGAGCCGCCGACGAAACGCATTTCCAGCGGCTGCCCTTCGAGCTTGCCCTTGAGCGACAGTTCAGCCTCGGGCCCCTCGCCCGCCTTGCCGGCGGCGGTCGATACCGTGCCGTCGAGTTCCAGCTTGCGCTTGGAATCGCGGTACCCGAGTTTGCCTTCGGTCACCTCGAATTTTCCGATGAGCGGAGCGTCGAAACGGTTGTCGGGTTCCAGCGCCTTGGCGGCACCCGTCACGACAGGCGTCTCGCCCATGCTCCAGTTCAGCTGTTCCTTGTCGCCGACCTCGACCTGGACCTCGGGCTTGCGCAGGATCAGGCGCGGCAAGACGAGATTACCACCGAGCAACGGCCACAGGCGGATGTCGAAATCTACCTGTTCGACCTTCAACATAAAGGGCGCCTTGCCCCACTTGGCGTTGGCGACCTCGACGCCCTCCAGTTTCACGTTGGAGGTCCAGCCCCAGCCGATATCGACCTTGGCGATCCTGGTCTTGCGTCCCGTGAAGTCGCTGGCCCGCCCTTCGAGCTGGCCGCGCAGATAGTCGGAGGTCGCGATGAAGTAGACGGCGCCGGCAGCAATCACCAACAAGCCAACAAGAGTGCCGACCGTCCAGCCGAGGATTTTGCCGGCGCGCTTCATCCATCCGGAACGACGCCGGCCTCTCGGGGTTCCGACTCTTCAGCCGCGTGAAGCCAATCTGCCCTGCCAGAAGCACAGAAGCGGCGTCACACCCAGTTCCATGACCAGCGCCCCTGCCACGGAAGGCAACAGCGGATCGCCCAGCAGGAGCCCCACCCCCCGGCAAAGCCCGCCGACGACCACCACGGCCGTCAGCACCCGCACCCAGGTGGTCCGCCGTTCGATGCCCGGGATCGCCGCCCAGAAGGCCAGTCCGATACCGAGCAGGAGCCCCGAGAGATACCGGCCGTGGTTCATCAGAGACCCCGCGGCCCCGAGAGGCTGGAGCACGCCCCACAGACCCGCGGCCACCGGCACGATGCCGGCTACGGCAAAGCTCGCCTGTGCGGCTCGCTTCGCGAGAGACGTGGCAGCGGACATCCGGCCCTTCCTTCTTCTCCGGCGCCAGGCCGGTGCCCTCTCCTACGCGGGAATGGACCAGCCGGGTCAACCGGATCGAAGCCCAGCCCGCCGAGCCGATACACGACGGCGCTGTCCCTGAGCGTTGGCGCGAAGGCTTGCGCGACGCTCCTACTTTGCGCCGGAAGCGTTCACCAGCACCGGCGTGGTGCGAGATTGCGCCGCGAACAGGCGCTTGAGGTTCTCCACCTTGGGCCGGTCGTGAATGTAGATGTACGGCTGGTTCGGATGCAGCGTTGCATAGTCCTGATGATATGCCTCGGCCGGATAGAAGGCTGCCAGATCGTCGACCCTGGTGGCGATGCGCTTCCTGAAGACGCCAGCCTTGTCGAGCTGCGCGATGTAGGCCTCGGCGACACGTCGCTGCTCGGGACCAGCGACGAAGATTGCCGACCGGTACTGCGGGCCGACATCGGGTCCCTGCCGGTCGAGTTCAGTCGGGTCGTGCACCACCGAGAAATAGATCTGCAGGATCGTGCCGTAGGTCACCACAGAAGGATCGAACGTCACTTCGACGACCTCGGCATGGCTGGTCCGTCCCGCACTCACCAACGGATAGGTGGCGCTTTCCTTCGTGCCTCCGGCGTAGCCCGAGACAGCGCGGCTCACGCCCTTCACATGCTGGAACACCGCCTGGACGCCCCAGAAGCAGCCGCCGGCCAGCACGATGGTCTCGCTCGCGCCGGCCTGCGCCGCCGCCCCATCCAGAGCGGGCGGCGGAACGACGACGGCCTGCCCGGCCCCCGCCGGGACGCCCGCCAGAAGCAGGCCGAGCGGAACGAGCACAAGGGACAGCAGGCGTCGCAGCATCGCTCTCTCCGCCATCCGAACGTCAGTCCGGCACAACCGTCCGGCCCAGCACGACGTCTTCATAAACATGCAGCGACGGCAGGCCGCCGGTGTGGATGAAGAGCACCTTCGCGTTGGGCTTGAAATGGCCCTGGCGCGCGAGGCCGATCAGGCCCGCCATGATCTTTCCGGTATAGACCGGGTCGAGCAGGATGCCTTCGGTGCGCGCGAGCATCTGCACCGCCTCGATCATCTTCTTGTTGGGGACCGAGTATTTCGGCTGCCAGTAGCCGCCGAAGCTCTTCACCGCCGAGGCCGGCACCTTGATGTCGAGGCCCAGCAGATCGACGACCGCCTGCGCTTCCTTCAACACCAGCGGCTCCTGGTCGGCGGGATCGCGGCTGACGCCGACGCCGATCAGCGGGACCTTGATGTTGTTGCCGAGGAATCCCGCGACCATGCCGCCATGGGTTCCCGAACTTCCCGAGCCCACGATCACGGCGTCGGGCGAGAAGCCCATATCGAGCCACTGGACCTGCATTTCCTGCACGCAGGCGACGTAGCCCAGGCCGCCGATGGCGTTGGAGCCGCCGCCGGGGATCACATAGGCCTTGCGACCGAGCGAGGCCACTTCCTGCGCCACCCGCGACATCGCCTCGCCCATGTTGGTGCCGCCGGGCACGACCGTGATCGCCTCGACGCCCATCAGCTCGAACATGAAGTTGTTGCCGCCGGCTTCCTTCTTGTAGGAGCCGGGCACGCGCTCCTCGATCACGAAGCGGCACTTCAGCCCTTCCTTGACCGCGGCCGACAGGGTGATGCGGCAGTGGTTCGACTGCGGCGCGCCGCAGGTGACGAGCGTGTCGCAACCCTGGGCGATCGCGTCGCCCGCGAGGAACTCGAGCTTGCGTGTCTTGTTGCCGCCGGGGAACAGACCCAGCATGTCGTCGCGCTTGATCCAGACCTCGGGGCCGACGCCGCCGGGGCAGCTCGCGGCAAGGGCCTTGGTGAAATGCGGCAGGCGTTCGATGGGCGTGGGCGCGTTGGTGTAGATGCGACGCGGAAAACGAGACAGGTCCATTCAATCAGCTCCAGATAGGAAAACGCGCCCTCGCCCGCCGCGGCGGACGAAGTCTCAGGTCACTCCGTGATGACGCCGCAGACGATGCGGTCGCCGGCATTGCCGGTCGGGTCGGTTTTGTAGTCGTCCGGTCCCGCGTGAATGATGATCGCCGAGCCGTCGGCATCGAACACCGAATTGGGCTGTCCCTTGACCAACGAGATCATGTGGTTGGCGACATCGATCCTCAGTTCGCCATTGGCCGGGATGAAGAGGTTGGGCATGTCGCCGGCATGCGCGCCTTCAGCGGCTTCCATGCCGTGCTTCTTCGAGGCGGGATTGAAGTGGCCGCCGGCGCTGGTGAAGGGCGCCTCACACTTGCCGACAGCATGGACGTGGAAGGCGTGCTCACCTGGCGCCACACCCTTCAGGGACATTCTGAGCAGGACGCCGTGCGGCGTCTGGACGAGCTGGACCGTGCCGACATCCTTGCCGGAGGCGTCCTTCAGCGCGGCCTTTGCCGTCGGGCTCTGCGCCTGGGCCGAAAAGGAGACGGCCATGCCGGCCATTGCGATCAGGCTGCACATCACGGGGGCGATACGCATCTTTCTCTCCTTCATGGGGGTTTCGGAGGCGCTACCCTACTCCAGGACCTTCGGCGGCCGGTAGAGCGGAAAGCCATTGAAGGGCTTCGATTTATTGTGATCGGGCACCTGGTAGAAATTCGATTTGCCGGCGTTATGCAATCCGCCGTCGACGCGGAGTGCGATGCCGGTGACATAGGCCGCCGCGTCGCTGAGCAGATAGACGATGGCGGCGGCGATCTCCGACTCCGTGCCGTGTCGCTTGGCGGGAATGCGATCCTTCACCGAACGCAGCGCCTCATGCGCCCGCTCGGGGTAACGATCGAGCCCCGAGGAGGCGATGAAGCCCGGCAGCACCGAGTTCACACGGACACCGGCATGTGCCCATTCGACCGACGCGGTGTAGGTGAAGTTGGTCTGACCGGCCCGGGCGGCGCCGTTATGGCCCATGCCGGGATTGCCCATCTCGAAGTCAGCGCCGATATTCACGATGGCACCGCCATGGGCTTCCATCGAGGCGAGATAGACCGCCTTGGACACGAGGAAGGTCGCGGTCATGTTGTTGGCGACGACCGCATTCCAGCCGTTGAGCGAGATGTCCTTGAGCTGGGCCGGGAACTGGCCGCCGGCATTGTTCACCAGCCCGTCGATCCGGCCGCCGCTCCAGTCAATGACAGCCGCGATCGCCGCCTTGACCTCGTCCTCGCGGCGCAGGTCGGCGGAATGGATGAAGGTGTCGGGATCGCCCAGCTCCTCCTTCACACGTTCGAGCTTCTCCCTCGTTCGGCCGAGCAGCGCGATCCGTGCACCGAGCGACTTCAGCTCGTGTGCCGTGCAGCGGCCGAGGCCCGAGCCGCCGCCCGTGACGATGACGGTCCTGCCGGCGAACAGACCGGGGCGAAACACCGAATCGTAAGGCACGCGACTACTCGACCTTGATGTTGGCGGCCTTCACCACCTCGGCCCACTTCTTCATCTCCGAGCGCAGGAAGGCGGCCAGTTCGTCGGGTGTCGAGCCGATCGCGTCGGCGCCTAGATCGGCGAACTTCGCCTTCATCTCCTCGGCACGCATGATCTTCGCGACTTCCATGTGCAGGCGCGCGATCACCGCCGGCGGCGTGCCGGCGGGCGCGATCAGCGCGTTCCACTCGGAGATCTCGCAATCGGGCACACCAGCCTCGGTCAGCGTGGGCACATCGGGCGCGGCGGGGGATCGCGCGGGGCTGGTGACGGCGAGCGGCCGCACGCGACCGCCGCGCGCCTGCGGCAGGGCGGCGCTCATGTTGCCGAAATAGAACGGCACATGGCCCGCCGCGACGTCGGCCACCGCCAGCGCCCCGCCCTTGTAGGGCACGTGCTGGATGTCGGTTCCGGTGCGCATCTTGAAGAGTTCGGCCGCGAGATGCTGGGCGCTGCCGTTGCCCGACGACGCATAGGAGAGTTTGCCCGGCTGTGCCTTGGCCAGCGCCACGAGTTCAGCCACGGTCTTCGCCGGGTGCGAAGGGGTGATGACCATCAGTTCCGGCACGGTCACAAGCAGCGAGACCGGCGCGAAATCTTCGGGCGTGCGGAACGGCATCTTTGGAAACAGCGACGGGTTCACCGCGTGGGCAAAAGCGCCGATCAGCAGGGTGTGGCCGTCGGGCGCGGCCTTGGCCACGATCTCGTCGCCGATCATGCCGCCAGCGCCGGGCTTGTTCTCGACGACGACCGTCTGGCCGAGAGCCTCCTGCAGCTTGGGCGCGATCAGCCGCGCCGTGGTGTCGGCACCGCCGCCAGCCGAATAGGGAACGATCAGCCGTACCGGCTTCGATGGATAGGCCTGGGCCCGCGCCGAACCCGCCGCCAGGGCCACCGCCGCCGTTGCGCCCAGGGCGCGCCGCCGTGAAAGCTTCATGTTTCCTCCCGACTTTCTTTCGGAAGAGCCTACACCCTACCGGGCGCGCAACGCGAGGCGTCCGAGATGGCGTTGAAGCAGGCGCATCAGCGCGAAGCCGGCCTGCAAGGTGATGCCGAAGCAGAGGATACCAATGGCAAACAGGACCATCTTGTCGCCCAGTGTCGGCATCAGCTCGGCCTCGCGCAGGATGACGGCGATGCCCTCCGGCACGCCGATGGCCGCGCCGGCGCTCGACGACATGACCAGCACGAAGAAGGCGCGCGTCACGTTGGGCACGAACAGGAGCGCACCGAGCGGCGAGCCGTCGCGCAACTGGCGAAGCGCCTCGCCGCCATTGTCGGCCACGTAGGCGGCGGCATAGGGCACCAGCGAGAGGGCCACCGTCATGATGCCCGACGGTGCGACGGGAATCCCGAACAGGGTCGCATCCGACGGGATGATGTTCAGCAGGAAGAACATGACGACGAAGGTCGGCGCCGCACGCATCAGGCCAATCAGCGTCCTGGCGACCGCGCCGCGCACGCCGCCCGCCAGTTTTGCCAGGGTGAGCAGGCCGCCGACGGCAAGTCCGATCAGCAGGGCGATGGCGGCGATCTGGAAGTTGACCACCATGCCCGCGAGGAGCTGCGGCACGAAGTCGGGCGAAATCCTGCTCATGCCGTCACCATCTGCCGGCGCTCGAGCCAGACCCGGAGCTTGTCGCACAGCCAGACCACCACGATCACCACGCAGACATAGAAGACCAGCAGAAGCGAATAGGTGCTGGCCCGGCCGCTGGCGAAGGAGGTGATGTCGGTCAGCGCACTGAGGAGTTCGGGGGCGCCGATGAAGCTCGCGATGGGCGTTCCCTTGGCGGCGTTGACCAGGAAGGACACGATCTGCGTCGCCGAACGGCTGACGGCACGGCCGAACAGTTCGGTGATGGGCGCGGGCGGCCCTCCCCGCTCCGTCCTGAGCGTATGCATCGCTTCGGCGATGGCCTGGCCGGCATTGGCCCCGTTCATGAGGCCGAGAGCGACGATCGCCGCGCCGATGGCGACGGCCGACGAATACGGAAACAGCGCCAGAGCGACGGCGGCGGAAATGACGAGCGTCAGCACGACCGGCGAGGACTGCAGGATGACCGTGAAGGCGCGTGCCGGCCAGCGCAGCAGGAACGAGCGCGAACTCTGCAACGCACCGAGAATGAGCGCGAAGAGCAGTGTCGCCACCAGGGCTCCGGCCACGAGGACCAGCGAGTTGATGATGCCCGCCTTGAAGAGCGACCAGGCCGGCATGGTCTTGAACATCGGGAGCTGCACGGCGATGCCGGTATGCTTCTGGATCCAGCCCTCGATGGCCGCCACCTGGGCCGCGATCGGCGTCGGCTCCAGGACGCTGCTGAGCGGCGGCAGGACGCAGGCGGGATTGCTGGCGCCGGTATCGGTATTGCACTCGGGCCTGTTCCATACTGCGCGCTGGCGCTGCAGGAAGCCGAGGCCGATGCGATTCTCCTTCGCGATGTCGAGAAAGATCCCGTCGCGGTGAAAGATCTGGCTCGTGAGATCGAGCGCCCTGGCCAGCCTGTCGCTGCCGCTCAACGCCACCGCCATGCCCCAGGGGAGCTGCGCGAAGCCGAACTTCCTGTCGTAGCTGCCGGCGAAGGCGGGGTCGGTGAAGTAATAGTCGAAGAAGCTGTCGTCCTGGGCGGCCAGGGTGCAGGTCTCGTCGCGCAGCCTGTCCGGCAGCACGCCCGCCTCGTCGAACAGCATCAGACGGGCATTGTGCGAAACGATCTGGGCGTTGGAGCCGTTGCCGATCGTGACGCAGATCGTGCGGCTGGCGACGTCGGGCCAGTCCCTGATCGTGAGCCCCTTCGGTCCGACGATGATCGTCTCCGACTGGTAGTAGTGCGGACGGATGAAGCGCACCTGGCCGTCGCGCTGCGCGTTGTGGCCCATGGTGGCGATGGTGAGGTCGATCTTGTCGTCGGCGAGCAGCGGGATGCGGCTCGCGGCATTCACGCGCGTGAAGACCGGCTCGACACCAAGATGCTTTGCCAGCCCGCGGGCGACATCGACGTCGTATCCCGAACGCACGCTGCCCTCGCGCGTCCCGAACAGGGGATAGTATTCGCGGACGCCGACACGGATCTTGCCGTCGCAGAAGATGCGGACAAGACGGTCGACGCCCGGCTGCGCGCACGCTCCCGGCACGGACGCCGCCGCCTTCGCCTCGTCGAGCAGCTTCGCCAGTGCCGCATCGGGCGTTTCGGCGCGCGCCGGCAGGGTGGTGAAGGCGACGAGCGACGCCAGGACGACGAACAGGATGCGCTGCAGGAACATCATCCGTGCGCCCCGGCCACGGCGATCTCGACGATGTGCACGTCGGCGAAGACATGAGGACCGTAACGATGGATCGAACGTCCCTCTTCCGCTCCGAGGATCGAGGGCGTCATCAGATCGATCTTCTCCTTGGCAACATGGACCAGCACCGTCCTCACGATATGCATCGCAAGCCCGTGACGGCGAAGGAGCTGACGCGAACGCTCGACGTCCACGAAAGCGTTGTGGGTGATGAGGGCGCGTCCGTTGGCGGCGAAGTGATCCGCCAGGCCCTCGAGGAAGGGATCGAGCAGCTCCCGCCCGTCGATGCCGCCGGAACTCCAGGTCGAGAGCCGCCCGGCCACCTCGAAATGATCCATGGGAAAGTGCGGGAGATTGGCGACGATGAGGTCAAAGCGCCGGCCGGCGACCGGCTGCCACATGTCGCCCTGGTGGATCTCGGCGTCGTGACCGAGTTCGCCCAGCAGCGACCGGCCCGTCGCAATGGCGTCCTTCTCGATATCGACGCCGCAGAGCGAGACCGCGCCGAGGCCGGCCATCACGGCCAGCACGACGCCGCTGCCGCACCCGATCTCCAGCACCCGGGCACCGCGCACCCGCGACGGCTCGGAGCGAATCACCTGGACCAGCGCCGCCGTGTACTCGCTCGGCCGCAGCGCCGCGACGGCCGGAGAAGGCTTCCTGACACCCGGCATGGATCAGCGTGACATCTGAAGCGGCACGAGGTGCGACGGGTCGACGGCGGAAAGGCGCTTCGCCATCTCCGACGCCACCGGGTCGTCGGGATATTCGGCGACGATCGCCCGATAGAGCGACAGGGCGAGCGCATGGTCCTCGGCCACCATCGCTGAATAGGCCGTCCGGGTGAGCTGGCAGAGCCGCAGCGTCGCCTCGTCCGGCTCGAACTCCGGCCCCATTCCATAAGCGCCGACCAGCTCGTAGATCGGGATCCTGGAGCGGCGGCCCTTCACCGTGACGTCGTCGATCGGCCGCACGCACAGCTTCTCCCCGGCTTCCTTGAACACGGAATGGCTGATGCAGAGCCGCGTGCCGTACTCCTTGTTCACGCCCTCCAGGCGCGCCGCGATGTTCACGCCATCTCCCATGACGGTGTAGCTCATGCGCTCCTTGGAGCCGATGTTGCCGACCAGCACGGCATCGCTGTGGATGCCGATGCGGATGTTGAGCGGCTTGGTCCCCTGCGCTTCCCAGCCCGCGTTCAGGCCTTTCATGCCTTCGCGGATGCGCAGCGCCGCGAAACAGGCCTTCCTCGCGTGATCGTCGAGCAGTGCGGGGGCGCCCCAGAAAGCCATGACGCCGTCGCCGATGAACTTGTCGATCGTGCCGTGTTCCTCGTTCACCGCGCGCGTCACGACGGAGAGATAGGCCGAGACGCGCAGCAGCAGCTCCTGTGACGGCACCTCCTCCGACAGGGTCGAGAACGCCTCGAGATCGGAGAAGAAGATCGTGAGGAAGCGGCTATGTCCGCCCAGCTCCAGTTTCTGGTCGGATTCGAGAAGTTCGCGCACCAGGCCCACCGGCACGAAGGCGGCAAAGGACTTCACCGCCGCGTCGAGCGTTTCGATCGCCTTGGACAGGACGGCGACCTCGCGGATCGGCGACTGCAGCGGCGGGAGATTGTCGCTACCGAGGTCCTGGATCTTGCTCACCTTGAGCGCAAGCTTCTCCAGCGGCGAGGAGATGACACTCGACAGGATGTAGATGATGCAGATCTGCAGCAGGATGGCGATCACGCCGAACAGGGCCAGCCGCTTGTTTTGCTCGTCGAAGGCGCGGGTGAAATCGGACAGCGGCGTGATGACGAAGAGCTGCCATTTCTTGCCGAAGGCCGCCGGCAACGTCGTCAGGCTCGCGACATAGGCCTGCCCGGCGTGCTGGAACGAGAACATCTTCTCGTTGTCGCGCGGTCGGGAACTGAAGGCGATGGCCGGCAGCTCGTTGCCGATCGAGGTGATGTGCTGCAGCTCGACCTTGCCGCCCTGGGCGGCATAGGTCTTGGCACGTTCGGAATTGGCAATCACCCGGCCCTGGTGGTCGAGGATGTAGGACAGCGTGCCGGGACTGATCTTGCGCTCGGAGAGATAGTCGGAAAGCCCGTCGAGCGTGATGTCCGCAGCGGCGACGCCACGCAACTGGCCGTCGACGTAATAGGGTGCGCCGACCGTGAAGCCCACGAGACCCAGCGCCGCGAAGACATCGACGTCGCTCACCGAGAGTTGGCCGCTCTGTTGCGCGGTCCGATACCAGAGCCGCGAGCGCGGGTCGTAGGAGGTGGTCTGCTCGGAGCTGCCGAGCTCCCTCCGCTCCTTGTCGAGGAACAGGTAGTGGTCGACCGGCGACGACCCGCGCCGCGGCGTGATCCAGCGGTCGGCATAGGCCGTGCCAACCGGCGGCAGCTTGCCCTGGATCTCGACATTGGGATCGATCTGCCTGGCCTGGCGGAACGAGCCGTCGGTCAAGCCGACATAGATGCTGATAATACGGTCGCTGTGCTCAAGGATGCTGAAGAGGTACTTCAGCGAGCGGTTGCTCTCGTAGAAATCAGGCTGCTCGCTGCCGATGGCGGCGGCGCTGCGCACCAGCGATTTGATCGGATCGAACAGGTACTGGATGTTCTCGATCGCCTCGACGCTGAACCGTCCGACCAACTCGTCGGCATTGTCGCGCGCGATCTTCTCGTTCGACACGAAATTGACAGCGACGATCGCCAGGAAGACCGGCACCGTCAGCAGAACGAACATCGTCAGGATGCTCGGACGCAGCCGCATGTTTTTCGCGAAGAGGCTTGGCATTTGCGCGGCGAGGAGCGTCCTGGGGGGCGGTTCGGACACTATAAATGACTGACGATTCAGCGTCCACGTCTCCCCCAGCGCCCGCGAAAGCCGATTCTAGAGCGGCGGGCGCTTCAGATGCCAGTCTGTCTGCTGCTGATAGGCGTGTCCCGCCGCGAGAATGGGACCTTCATCGAAGGCTTTGGCGACGATCTGGAAGCCCACGGGCACACCGTCTGCGGTCATGCCTCCGGGCAGGGTCAATGTCGGGTGGCCGCTGAGATCGAACGGCGCCGTGTAGCGCAGCCGGCCCGCGACGGCTTCGGGATCGCGACCCGCCGACAGCAAGGCCTCGGTCGACCACACGGCCCTTGCCATTACCGGCATGAGAAGCAGATCGACCGACGCCAGCAGCTTGTTGAGCTCGCCGGTCAATGCCGCGCGTCGAAGCTGCATCTTCGCGAGGTCGGTCGCGGAGAGCCGGAGTCCCTGGTCGAGCAGACCGGACAGGACGGGACCGTACTCGCTCGCACGCGACGGATAAGTGGCTTCGTGCGCCACCGCGGCCTCGATGCCACAGAGCGGCACCCAGTCGCGCGAGCCCTGGTCGAAGTTGGCTGGCAGCTCAACATCGACGATGGTGGCGCCCGCCTTCCTGAACGCCGCGACGGCGCCCTCGAGCGCGCGCTGCGCATCGGCGTCGATCCCGTGCATGTTGGTGGCGAGACCGATCCGCTTGCCGCGCACGCCCGCGTCGATACCGGCCGCGTAGTCAGGTACCGGCAGGCCGACCGCCGTCGGATCCGCCTCGTCCGCGCCGGCGATCACACCCAGCACGATCGCAGCGTCGAGCGCGCTGCGCGTCATCGGGCCGATATGGTCCAGCGATTCGGCGAGCGGAAAGACGCCGGCACGACTAACGCGACCCCAGGTTGGCTTGAGACCCGACAGGCCGTTCATGGTCGAGGGGAAGCGGATCGAGCCGCCGGTATCGGACCCCAAAGACGCGAAGCAGAGTCCTGCCGCCGTGGCCGCACCGGAACCCGACGACGAGGAGCCCGTCCAGTAGGCGGCGTTCCAAGGGTTGAGCGGCGCGGGAATGGTCGGATGATGGGCGCCATAGGCGCCTTCGGTCATCTGCAGCTTGCCGAGGATGACGGCCCCCGCCTTCCTGAGCCGCGTCACGACGGTGGCGTCGGCGGACGGCACGTTGGCGCGATGAATCGCCATGCCGGCTGCGGTGGCGACGCCTTCGGTGTTGCAGAGGTCCTTCACCGCAATGGGCACACCATGCAACGGGCCGCGCGAGGTGCCTGCGGCGGTCTCGGCGTCGAGACGCTTGGCATCCGCCAGCGCGCGGTCGGCGGTCACGGTCGCATAACTCTTGAGCCCGGGATCGATCTCGCGGATGCGATCCAGCATCGCTCCCGTCAGTTCGACGGACGAAAGCTTGCGCGCCTTCAGGCGCCGCGCGACCTCGTCGAGCGACAGATAGTGCAGGTCGGATGGCATGCGGACTCCCTCACAGCGATTTGTCCATGACCTGGATAATCTCGCCGCGATAGTCGCGCTTCTCAAGCGCCTTCCAGCCCAGTCCTTCGTAGAGCGAAGGGGCGGTGCTCGTGAAGAGATAGAGACGGTCGTAGCCGATGCGCCGCGCGGCATCCTCGACGGTTCGGACCAGCGCCGAGGCGACGCCCTTCTTGCGATGTTCGGCGGGGACGAAGACGCTGGCGAGCCAGGGATTGCGCGGATCGCCTTCGAGATCGTCGAAGATCAGCGAGGCCGTGCCGACGATTCCGTCATCGACACCGATTGCGACAAAGACGATCGGTGCGCGATCGACATTCATCGAACCCTGAATTTCGGCCCGCCGCAGATCGAGCGTCTGGCCGGGATTGAGATGCCCCCACTCGTCGAATCCCCAGACCGAAACCTGCTCGGCAAGATCGGGGCGTTCGACGAGGGGGACGATTCTCATGTGTCTAGTCCGCAGCCTTGAGATTGACCGCGGCCGACCGGCCGCGCTCGGTGGCGATTTCGTAGTCGATCTTCTGGCCTTCGTTAAGCCCGTTCATACCTGAGCGCTCCACCGCGCTGATGTGGACGAACACGTCCTTGCCGCCGTCGCTCGGCTGGATGAACCCGAAACCCTTTGTGGCATTGAACCACTTGACCGTACCTGTAGCCATGTCTCTCTCCTGGGCAGTTTAACGAGCAAGCAAATGCGCGCTGGCGGAGCGCTCGCGGCTCCCGCCTTCGACAACCGGGAATTTGGGTAAAAGCTCGGGGGAAAGTCCGTGGCCGCTGTGGGCTGGGCCGCCAAAGCAAGGCCAAGTTCGTGAGTCGTAGGATCGCATATGAGGAACGAAACGCCGCCACCTCAAAATGGCTGCGCGCGGTCCTTCACATTGTTGCGCCTATCTTCCACGGCTCGAACTCGTCGTCCCCGATTCCCAAAACTTCCGATTTGGTTTTCTGGCCCGAGGCCGTGGCGAGAATAAGGTCGAAGATGCGCCGACCGTTTTCCTGGATCGTCTCCTCGCCATCGACGATCGTTCCGCAGTTGATGTCCATGTCGTCCGTCATGCGCCGATAGAGCGAGGTATTCGTCGCAAGCTTGAGTGACGGCGTCGGCTTGCAGCCGAAGACACTGCCTCGTCCTGTCGTGAAGCACAGGACATTGGCGCCGCCGGCGACCTGCCCGGTCGCCGACACCGGGTCGTAGCCCGGTGAATCCATATAGACGAAGCCCTTGGCCGTGATCGGCTCTGCATACTTGTAGACGTCGACGAGGTTCGTCGTACCGCCCTTCGCAACCGCACCCAGGGATTTTTCGAGAATCGTGGTGAGACCGCCGGCCTTGTTGCCGGGCGACGGGTTGTTGTTCATTTCACCGCCGGTGCGGGCACAATGATCTTCCCACCAGCGGATCCGCTCGACGATCTTCTCGCCGACTTCCTTGCTGACGGCGCGCCGCGTCAGCAGATGTTCCGCTCCGTAAATCTCCGGCGTCTCCGACAGGACGGCCGTGCCGCCGTTGCGCACCAGCAGATCGACGGCCGCGCCCAGCGCCGGATTCGCGGAGATGCCGGAGTAGCCGTCCGAGCCGCCGCACTGCAGCGCGAGGATCAGTTCGCTCGCCGGAATCGGCTCGCGCTTCACGGCGTTCGCCTCGGGCAGGATCTCTTTCAGGAATCCGACGGCACGATTAACGGTCTTCGAAACACCGCCCTCGTCCTGGATCGCCATCGGGATGAGCTTCGGCCCTTCCTTGAGGCCCTCCGCATTCATCAGCCCGGAAATCTGGTTGGTCTCGCAGCCGAGCCCCAGCACGACGACCGCCGCCATGTTGGGATGCTTCGTGTAACCCGCGAGCGTGCGACGCAGCACGTCCATCTCGAGGCCCGACGCGGCCATGCCGCAACCGCCCCCGTGGGTGAGCGGAACGATGCCGTCGATGTCCGGGAATTCCTCGAGCAGCGGCGCGAGGCGCGACGCGATCATCCGACTGGTCGCCGCCGAGCAGTTCACCGTCGTCACGATGCCGATGTAGTTGCGCGTCGCGGCGCGGCCGTCGGCCCGGCGATAGCCCTGGAAGGTGGCAGGCGGCACGATGAAGTCGGTGGGATGGGCGTCGGCACAGAACGCATAGTCGCGCTCGAAGTCGCCCATGACGCAGTTGTGCGTGTGGATGTGCGCGCCGGCCGCGAGATCGTCCGTCGCGAAGCCGATGATCTGGTTGTACTTGCGCAGCGGCTCGCCCTTCTTCACCGACATGGTGAGGATCTTGTGACCGGGCGGTACACGCGTCGCGGCCGCGACCTCACCCTCGACCTTGGTTCCGGGCAGGATGTCCATGCGTGCCACGACGACGTTGTCGGAGGGGTGCAGGCGAATGGTGAGCGGGGCCGTCATTGTTGTTTCCTCCTGGGTCGTCGCCCCGGGGCAACATTCCCCTGCGCGACATTCCTCGGAAGACCTTAGTACGGCGCCAGCCTGCGGCAACTGCTTCCTTCTCGGACGAGCACCAGAACCGGAAACGGGGCGCCGAAGCGCCCCGTTCCCGTCTATTGACGACCATCTACTGATGGCGGCGATTGTTGTTGATCGGGTCGACGGCGTTGGAAATGCCATCGCGATCCTTGTCGCCCCAAGCCTGATTGGGGCGGTTGTCGTGGCGGTCGACGCGGTCGGGAATACCGTCGCCGTCCCTATCCCAGCGGCTGGCCTGATAGCGCCAGCGCTCGCGGCCGTTATCGGTGTAGCGCTCCCAGCGATCGGGAACGTAGCGATACCCCGGACGTGCCTGCTGCCAGGTCCCGGGCGTCCAGACATACTGGTCGTTAACCAGCCTGTAGGCGCCCGGCGCCCACACATAGCCGGGTCGGGGGGCGGGCATGGCCTCGTAGGGCGGCGGCGGCGGTGCCGAACCGAAGGTGATGGTCACCTGGGCGTTGGCGGGCTGAAAGGGAGCCATCGCCACTGTCGCGGTGGCGAGCGTCGCAGCCGCGGCGAGAGTCGTGAGAGCAATTCGCTTCAACATCTTCTGCCTCCATTCCGCGCGGCATTGCCCGCGCCATGGTTGGTAATACGCAGCCGGCCGTTACGCCGTTGCCTTTACACTCAGGGAATTCCGGCGCGCATTCGGCCGCTTTTTCGTCACCGCGTCAGGTTCCGCCGAGAAGCAGAAGAATCACGCCGGCTACACTCACCAGGATTCCAAGCAGTCCGATCGCGTGGAGCTGTTCGCCGCGCAGGAATATCCAGCTCAGCACCACACCGATGAGAGGAAAGAGCGCGACCAGCGGCGCGACGACCGTGATCGACCCCAGCCCGAGCGCCGCATAGAGAAGGAAGGTCGCGCTGCCATTGGCGAAGCCGACACACAGGAACCACAGCACGCCGCTGCGCATCGCCGGTCCTTCTCTCAGCGCGCGGCGACCGACAAGCGAGACGATCACCACCGTCGAAAGAGCGTAACCGATCGCCGCGGCCGCCAGCGGCTCGGGCCACAGGGCAAGTCCCGTCTTGATCGCCGGCTGGATCGCGCCGCGCACCAGGGCCGCGGCAAGCGGCAGGCCCAGCACCCAGACCGACCAGTGGCGCCCGCCGGTGCCGCCGCGCAACGCCAGCAGCGCCACGCCACCCACCACCATCGCGAGACCGCTGAGTTGCAAGAGGCCGAGATGCTCGCCCAGGAACAGCACCGCGCCCAGCACGGCGAAGATCGGTGTCACGTTGCCGACCGCGCCCGCGACCGCCGGCCCCAGCCGCTCGTTCGAGCGCACCGAGAGGATCGACACCACGACGGGGAAGATGCAGCCGACGCCCGCGAAGATCAGCGCCGCATCGAGATTGAAGGTGCTCCAGTCGACGAACACGAAAGCGGCCAGCCAGGCCACCACCAGCGCCCCGCCGATGGAATAGAGGGGCGAGCGCCATGACGGCATGGTCCGTAGCCCGAACTGGGTCAGGATCAACGCCAGGGCGAAGCAGAATGCCGCACCCAGCGCCAGGAGCATCGGGGCCAGGTTGGCCGTGCCGCTCATCGTCTGCTATGTCCGCCCGCTTCGAGGACGGACGAGGGAAAAATGGACACGCTCACCTACTGGAACGGCACGTGGCACGAGGGCAACCCGGCAATCCTGGGCCCGCGCGACCACGCCTTCTGGCTGGGCTCCATGGTATTCGACGGCGGGCGCGCCTTCGAGGGCTGCGGCCCCGACCTCGACCTCCATGCGGAACGCGTCGTGCGATCGGCGCGGGCGATCGGCCTGAACCCGAGCCAGACGCCGGAAGAGATCCTGAAGCTGATGCACGAGAGCGTCCGCCGCTTCGGCCCCAAGGCCGAACTCTACGTCCGGCCGATGTTCTGGGCCGGCAAGGGCGGCGCCGGGCCGATTTCGGTCGATCCCGACTCCGCGCAGTTCCTGCTCTGCACCTATATCTCGCCGATGCGCGCCGGCACGCCTCTCACCCTCGGCCTCTGCCGCTCGATTCGCCGGCCCGCGCCCGAGACCGCGCCGACCGACGCCAAGGCGAGCTGCCTCTATCCCAATTCCTCGCGCGGCGTCGCGGAGATGCTGAAGCGCGGCTTCAACAACGGCGTCGTGCTGGACCCGCTGGGCAACGTGGCGGAGACCTGCAGCTCCAACATCTTCCTCGCCCGCAACGGCGTGGTCGCGACGCCGGTGCCGAACGGAAGCTTCCTGGCCGGTATCACGCGGCTGCGCACGGTGAAGCTGCTGCGCTCGGCCGGCATCACGGTCGAGGAACGCACCATTACCCCAGCCGAACTCGACGATGCCGACGAGATCTTCACCACCGGCAACGCCGGCAAGGTCCAGCCGGTCAGCCGCTACGAGAGCCGCGACCTGCAGCCCGGACCGATCGCCGCCCGTGCCCACGACCTCTACATCGCCTTCGCCCGAACGCAGCGCGTGATCTGACCAGCCGCCGGCCGGGCGCCGCGCTTGCAGGACGGTCGCGAATCGATGACTGTCCGGCCATGAATTCCGAGGAACGCGACCCCCGCTTCCTTGCCGGCGGCGGCGAGATGGGCGCGCTGATGCGCGCCCATGACTGGTCGTCCTCGCCGCTTGGCCCGCCCGAAGGCTGGCCCCAGTCGCTGCGCACGGCGGTCCGGCTGATGCTGAACTGCGGCCACCCAATGTACATCTGGTGGGGACCCGAGCTCCTCTGCTTCTACAACGACGCCTACCGTCAATCGATCGGCCCGGAGCGGCACCCTTCCTCACTCGGCCAGCCGGGCCGGGCCGTATGGGAGGAGATCTGGCCCATCATCGGCCCGCAGATCGACCAGGTCATGACAGGCCGCGGGGCCACCTGGCACGAGAACCACCTCGTGCCGATCACGCGCAACGGGCGGCGCGAGGACGTCTACTGGACCTACAGCTACAGCCCCATCGACGACGCCGAGGCGCGCTACGGCGTGGGCGGCGTACTGGTGGTGTGCAGCGAAACCACGCAGAAGGTCCTGACCGAGCAGCGTCTCATGGCCGAGATCGAGCGCCAGCGCCGCATGTTCCAGAAGGCGCCGGGCTTCATCGCCGTGCTGACCGGCCCCGACCATGTCTATGAATATGTGAACGAAGCCTATGTCGCGATCGCCGGCCAGCGCGACTTCATCGGTCGCAGCGTGCGCGAGGTGCTGCCCGACCTAGAGGGCCAGGGCTTCTACGAACTGCTGGACAACGTCTATGGCACAGGCGAGCGCTTCATCGCGCGCGCCATGCCTGTTCGCCTCGCCAGCGATGCCAGCACGCGCTACATCGATTTCGTCTATGAGCCGATGCGCGACGAGTCCGGCGCCGTCTACGGCATCTTCGTGGGCGGCAACGACATCACGGCCCACAAGGAAGCCGAGCGGCAAGCCCTTCTCAACGAGGAATCGCTCCGGCTGACCACCGAAGCCGCCGAGATCGGCATCTGGGACGTCGATTTCGTCACCGACAGGCTGAACTGGTCCCCCCGCACGAAAGCGATGTTCGGTTTCTCGCCCGACGCGATCTGCACGCTGGACGATTTCTACGCGGGCCTTCACCCCGAGGACCGGGACGCCACGATCCGGGCGTTCGGCGCAGCCCTCGATCCCGCCGTTCGCGCGACCTACGATGTCCAGTACCGCACCGTCGGGCATGACGATGGCGTGGTGCGCTGGATCGCAGCCAAGGGCAAGGGACTGTTCGACGCCGAGGGCAAGTGCTACCGCGCGGTCGGCACCGCCATCGACATCAGCGCGGCCAAGCTCGCCGATGCGCGTCATGCCTTCATGCTCGAACTGAGTGACGCGCTGCGCGGCAGCGACACCGACGCCGCCCTCGACAAGGCCTGCGCCCTGATGGGCCGGTTCTTCGGCGTGTCGCGCGTGGGCTACGGCCATCTCGATCCGGTCGAGGATATGTTCGACTACTCGGCGTGCTGGACCGACGGACGCGCCCAGCCGCTGCTCGGCCGCGTCCCGGCCCGCTCCTTCGGCATCAAGATCGTGAACAGGCTTGGCGCAGGCGAGACCGTGGTGGTGGACGATCTGCAGACCGATCCGCTGAGCGACGAGGAAGAGACCCGCGCCACCGCCCGCGCCGTTGACACGCGCGCCGTCCTCGTCGTGCCCTTCGTGCGGGCCGGCCGCCTGCGCACCATCGTCTATCTCAACGACCGCCCGGTCCGTCACTGGCAGCCCGGCGAGATCGCCTTCATGCAGGAGGTCGCCGAGCGCACCCGCCAGGTGATCGAGCGCGGCGAGGCCGAGGCCGCCTTGCGCGCGCTGAACGCCACGCTGGAGGCGCGGGTCGAGGCCCGCACGGCCGAACTGCGCGCGGCCGAAGACGCGCTGCGACAGTCGCAGAAGATGGAGGCGATCGGCCAGCTCACGGGCGGCATCGCCCACGACTTCAACAACCTGCTGCAGGGCATCACGGGCAGCCTCGACCTCGTGCAGCGGCGCGTCGGCCAGGGACGGCTGGGCGATCTCGACCGTTTCATCAGCGGCGCCATCGCCTCGGCGAACCGCGCCGCCGCCCTCACCCATCGCCTGCTGGCCTTCTCCCGGCGCCAGCCGCTCGATCCACGCCCGGTGCAGGTCAATCCGCTGGTGGGCTCGATGGAGGAGCTGCTGCGGCGAACCCTCGGCGAGCGCATCGATCTCAACCTCAGCCTCGCCGACGGGCTTTGGCTCACGCGCTGCGACGCCAACCAGCTCGAATCGGCCATCCTTAATCTTGCGATCAACGCGCGCGACGCCATGCCGGCGGGCGGCCGGCTGGTGATCGAGACGCGGAACCGGCACATCGGCGAGGCCGAAGCCGCGGCGCACGCCGATCGGCCGGCCGGCGACCATGTCGACATTTCCGTCGTCGATACCGGCACCGGCATGGACGCCGAGACGATCGCCCGCGCCTTCGAACCGTTCTTCACCACCAAGCCGATGGGTCAGGGCACCGGCCTCGGCCTCTCCATGATCTACGGCTTCGCGCGCCAATCCGGAGGCTATGCCTGGATCGACAGCGCCGTGAGCCGCGGCACGACGGTACATCTCTGCCTGCCCCGCTTCGAGGGCGAGGCCGATGCCGAAGATTCTGCGGGCGCAGCAGCCGGGGACGCCGCCATCGAAACCGGCGAGACCGTCCTGGTGATCGAGGACGAGCCGGTCGTGCGCAATCTCGTCGTCGAGGTGCTGGAGGATCTCGGGTATCGCGCCATCGAAGCGGTGGACGGGCCGAGCGGCCTCGAGATCGTGCAATCGGCGCAGCGCATCGACCTGCTGATCACCGACGTCGGACTGCCGGGGTTGAACGGCCGCCAGGTGGCCGACGCCGCCCGCGCGCTGCGGCCCGATCTGAAAGTCCTGTTCATGACCGGCTATGCCGAGAATGCCGCGCTGGTCTTCGGCGCGCTCGATGCCGGCATGACCGTCATCACCAAGCCCTTCACCATGGACGCGCTGGCGACGCGCGTCCGCGAGATCATCGAGGCGTAGCAGATGGACGAATCACAAGTTTCGGCGGCTGAGCTCCCGCTCGCCCGCTTCCTCGCGCGCTGCCATGCGGAGTATTCCCAGGACCAGAGCGGCGAGGTCGCCGCGTACATTCCCGAGCTCGCGCTCGCCAACCCGGCGCACTTCGGCATCGCCGTCACGACGGTCGATGGTTACGTGTACGAGATCGGCGACAGCACTGTCGAATTCACGATCCAGTCGATCTCCAAGGCGTTTGTGTTTGCCCTGGCGCTGGAGACGGTCGGCGCCGAGCGGGTCGAATCGATCGTGGGAGTCGAGCCGAGCGGCGACGCCTTCAACTCCATCCGGCTAGGCTCGGACAATCGGCCCTTCAACCCGATGGTCAATGCCGGCGCGATCGCGTGCACCGGCCTGATCTGCGAACGCGAGCAGGATGGTGCCTTCGACTGGCTGCTGCAGGCGCTGAGCCGCTTTGCCGGACGGCGGCTGGAGGTCGACGAGCCTACCTTCCGCTCCGAGCGCGAATCCGGCGACCGAAACCGGGCCATCGCCTATCTGCTGCGCAACCACGGCGTTCTCCAGGGCGACGTCGACCAGGTTCTCGACGTCTATTTCCGCCAGTGCGCTCTGCGCGTCTCGGCACGGGACCTGTCCGTCATGGCGGCGACGCTGGCGCACAAGGGCCGCAATCCGCTGACCGGCGAGCAGGTCGTCTCTTCCTATGCCGTGGCGCGGACGCTCTCGGTCATGACCAGCTCGGGCATGTACGATTCGGCCGGCCGCTGGGTCTATCGTGTCGGCATTCCGGCCAAGAGCGGCGTGGGCGGCGGCATCGTGGCTTCCCTGCCCTCGCAGCTCGGCCTCGGCACCTACTCGCCGCTGATCGACGACCAGGGCAACAGCATCCGCGGTCTGCGGACCTGCGAGGCGCTGTCGACCCATTTCGGGCTGCACATGCTCAACCGCGTTGGCGACGTGCGGACCTGCATTGCCGCGAGCTACGACGTGGGCAGCGTATCGTCGCGCCGCAGCCGGCCGCCGCGCGAGCAGGCCATCCTGGAGGCCCACCACGGCGAGGGCGCGATCCTCGAACTGACCGGCGCGCTCAGCTTCGGCAACATCGAGTATCTCTCGCGGCGCATCCGCAACCTTCGTTCGGGCCTGCGCTATCTCATCCTGGACCTCCGCCGCGTGCCGTCCGTCAGCGAGGCGTCGCTGCGGCTGCTGGCCGACGTGCTCGACGATCTCGCGCAGGGGCACGTCCAGGTGGTGTTCAGCGGCATTGCCCGCGGAACGCCCATCGAGCAGTCGCTGTCCGAGTGGCTCCCCGACCGCTCCGGCGTGCGCCGGATCGGGCTCCTCGACGAAGCCATCGAGTGGGCGGAGGACAGCATCATCCACAGCGAGACCGGCGATCTCGAGCTGGGGACGTCGACCGATCTTCATGAGCAGGAACTGCTGAGCGGATTGGAAGACGACGAGCTTTCCGCGCTCGAGGCACTGCTGGTCCAGCGCGAATATCGGACCGGCGAGCGGCTGATCTCGGCCGGGGAACCGGCATCGTCGCTGATGTTCGTGGCCAGCGGCATCGTCAGCGTCCGGCTGCAGAGCGGCGTGCGCCTCGCTACCCTGTCCGCGGGCATGGCGGTCGGCGAGATGGCCCTGCTCGAGACTGCCCGATCGGCGGATGTCTGGGCCGATACCAAGGTGGCCTGCCTCGAACTGGCGCTCGACGCCTTCGCCCGCTTCCGCGCCAGCCATCCACGCGCCGGCGAGAGGATCATGGCCAATCTCGCCCGTCTGCTCGCCAAGCGCCTGATCGTCGCCAACAACAAGATCGAGGTGCTGGCCTCCTACTGAGGCGCGAGGGCCGCCGCCTCGGCCCGGATGCGGATCCACATCATCGCCGCGTTGAGGATCGTGAAGACGAGACCGAAGGCTGCAAGGCCGAAGGCAAGAGGCAGGACGAGGATCTCGCCCGCCACCACCCAGTAGTTGGGGTGCGAGACGAAGCGATAGGGGCCGCGCCTCACCAGGGGCTCGCCCGGCAGGACGACAATGCGTGTGGTCCAGCGGCCGCCGAGCGAGGCGATCACCCAGACTCTCCCCAGCTGCAGGACAACGAAGATGCCGAGCCACGCGAGGTTCACCTCCTGCCCGACGGGCGCCCGAAGGACGGCGAAGTACCAGAGGCCCAGCAGCCAGGCGGCATGCATGGCCACGATCAGCGGATAGTGCGCCGCTCCGACCTCGCGCCCGCCGCGGGCCAGCAGCCGCTTCGTATTGCGGCGCGCCAGCACGAGTTCACCCAGACGCTGCGCCGTGACCAATGCCAGGATGACGGCCGCCCAACTCATCGCCTCGCACTCACGCCGCGCGGACCAGGGACAGGCAACTGCAGGTGAAGCCGGGCCCCAGCGCCGTCAGCACCGTGCGCCTCGGAAGCCCGGCGGCCACGAGCCGTTCCAGGACGAAGAGCACGGTCGGGGCCGACATGTTTCCATACTGGCGCAGCACCTCACGCTCGTGATCGAGCGCGCCCGTCTCAAGCCGCAACGTGGTCTCCAGCGCCGTGATCACCTTGGCGCCGCCCGGATGGCAGGCGAAGCGATCCACCGATTCGCGCGCCACGCCGAGACGGGACAGGATGCCCTCGACCGCCGGCCCGACCTGCTGCTCGGCGAAGGGCGGGATGGAGCGGTCGAACACGACGCCGAGCCCGGTCGGGTCGACCTTCCAGCCCATGATGTCGAGCGTGTCCGGCCACAGATGCTCGCCCGCGCCTTCGATCCGCGCGATACCCGCTTCGCCCGCGCCAGCGCGGACCACGCAGGCTGCCGCGCCGTCGCCAAAGAGGGCGGTTGCGACCATGTTGGCCGGCGTCAGCTGATCCATGCGGAACGCCGCAGTACAGATCTCGATCGCCACGAACAGGACGGTGGACCCGGGCCGCGCGGACGCCAGGCGACCGGCGAGCGCCAGCCCGGAGACGCCACCCGCGCATCCCAGGCCGAACACCGGCACGCGCTCGACATCGGGGCGGAACCCCATGCGGCGCGCCGCGCGCGCTTCGAGACTGGGCGTGGCGACACCGGTCGAGGAGATCGTGACGATCGTGTCGACATCGGACGCGGCACATCCCGCCGCCGCAAGCGCGCGAGTCGCCGCCTCGACGAACAGGTCGTGGGCGCCTTCGAGATAAGCCGCGTTGCGCTCCGGCCAACCGAGCGTCGAGAGATACCAGTCGAGCGGCATGACGGTGTGACGCGCTTCGATGCCCGACGTGGTGAAGACGGGGGCCATCCGGTCGAACGCAGCGTAGCGATGCGCGAAGATTCCGCGGGCCGCCGCGGCCGCCTCGGTCTGCAGCAGCCGGTGCGGCGGCAGGGCATGGGCGACGGACAACAGGGTGACGGGGACGCTTGAGTGACGGTCCATGGCCACCATAAACGCCCCGGTTGCGGCCAAACCAAGTCACGTTTTCCTGACGACCGGCCGAAGCGGAGAGCGCGGGGTGTTATTTCACCGACCAGGAAACATCTTTGCGGGCGTTTTCCCGCTCCCGGCGGAATGCTAGGCAGCAAAGGGCGACATTCTCGCGGAATGCCCACGGAGGGAGCTATGGCCGCCTCATACGACTTGATCGTGCGCAACGGAACCGTGATCGATGGCACCGGAAGCGCGCCCCGCCACGCCGACGTTGCGGTGCAGGACGGTCGCATCGCCGCCATCGGTCGCATAGACGGCAGCGGCCGCGAGGAGATCGACGCCCGAGGACTCACGGTGACACCGGGCTTCGTCGACGTCCACACGCATTACGACGGACAGGTGACCTGGGACGACCGCTTCTCGCCCTCGTCGGGCCATGGCGTGACGACGGTGCTGATGGGCAATTGCGGCGTCGGCTTCGCGCCCTGCCGGCCGCAGGATCGCGACACGCTGATGAACGTCATGGAGGGCGTCGAGGACATTCCCGAGCTGGTCATGCGCGAGGGCGTGCCGTGGAACTGGCAGAGCTTTCCCGACTATCTCGAGGCGTTGTCGAAGCGGCAGTGCGACATCGACTTTGCGACGCAGGTGCCGCATGCGCCGCTGCGCGTCTTCGTGATGGGCCGCCGCGGCGTCGACCGCGAGCCCGCGACGGCGGCGGACATGGCGGAAATGGCCAGGCTGGTGGAAGAAGGGCTCGACGCCGGCGCGCTGGGCTTCTCGACATCGCGCTCGCTGTTCCATCGCACGCCCGACGGCGCGCTGACGCCGACCATCACCGCGGGCGAGGAAGAGCTGGCGGCGATCGCTCGCGGCATGCGCCGGGCCGGCAAGGGCGTCATCCAGCTCCTCGACGACTTCCAGGACACCACGGCCGAAGGCGCCACCGAGTTCGCCATGCTGCGCCGGCTGGTCGAACTGTCGGGACGCCCGCTCTCCTTCACCCTGCTCGACATCTCGCTCTATCCCGGCCGCTGGCAGACCCTGCTGCGAGAGATCGAGCGCGCCCATCGTGACGGGCTGACGATCCGCGGCCAGGTCGCGGCGCGCCCCGTGGCCGTGCTCTACGGGCTCGAACTCTCGTTCCACCCCTTCTCGACCTGCCCGAGCTACCGCGAGGTCGACGGGCTTCCGCTCGAGGCCAAGCTGGCGAAGCTGCGCGATCCGGCGATGAAGGCGAAGCTTCTCCAGGAACAGCCCTCCTATCGCAACCCGCAGATGCTCGCCTTCATGCGCAGCGTCGCCAACATGTTCGTACTGGGCGATCCGCCCGACTACACGCCGCCGGCCGACCGGCGACTCGACGCCCGCGCCGCCAAGCTCGGTATCACGCCGCTCGAACTCGCCTACGACCTGCTGGTGAGCGGCGATGGCCGCACGATCCTGTTCCATCCCGGCGCCAACTACACAGACTGTTCCGACGCCAACATGGCCAGCATGTTGCGCCACGACCATACGGTGATGGCACTGGGCGACGGCGGTGCACATTACGGGCTGATCTGCGACGCGAGCTATACGACGCACGCCCTCACCTACTGGACGCGCGACCGCAAGGGCGAGCGCTGGCCGCTGCCCTGGGCGATCCAGCAGCTCACCGATGTGCCGGCGCGCGCCGTTGGCCTCGGCGATCGCGGCCGGCTGCAGATGGGCTACAAGGCAGACATCAACGTAATCGACCTCGACCGGCTGAAAGTCTCCGCGCCGCATCCGGTCCACAATCTGCCGGGTGGCGGCCGTCGCCTGGAACAGAAGGCCGAGGGCTATCGCGCCACGATCGTGGGCGGCGAAGTGACGTATCGCGACGGCGAATTCACCGGCGCGAAGCCGGGCCGATTGGTGCGCGGGGCACGGTAGTCCTTGTCATCCTGAGGCGAAGCCGAAGGATCCTTCGCTTCGCTCAGGATGACAGCTTGAACCCCTCATATCCGTTCGCCGCGATCTCCTCGCACTTCTGGCGATACTTCGGCGCGCCGCCGGCATAGGCCATGAAGGTGCGATTGAGGCGGCCGGGGACGTTCTTGTTCACACCGGTCATCCAGGAATCGACCTTGGTGAGCAGCAGCCGCGATCCGGTGTCGTAGACATGGGCGGTCCACGCCGTCTCGGCCTCCGGCGTCGCCTCGATGCGGGTGAGGCCCTTGTCGCGCATGTAGCCCAGCAGGTCGGACACGAACTCGACGTTCTGCTCGATGCAGCGCGGCAGGTTGCAGAAGGTCGCCGCGTTGTGCGGGCCAACCAGGGTCAGCATGTTGGGGAAGCCCGCGACGTTCAGGCCGAGATAGGTGTGCGGCCCGTCGGCCCACTTGGCCCGCAGCTTCTCGCCGCCGCGGCCCTGGAAGTCGATGCGGTCGAAGGCGCCGGTGATGGCGTCGAAGCCGGTCGCATAGATGATCATGTCGAATTCGTAGTCTTCGCCGCCGACGCGCAGGCCCTTCTCGGTGACACGCTCGATCGGCGTCTCGCGGATATCGACCAGCTTCACGTTGGGCTGGTTGTAGACCTCGAAGTAGCCGCTCTCGAGCGGGACGCGGCGCGTGCCGTAGCCGTGGTTCCTGGGAATCAGTTTGTCGGCGATCTTCGGATCGTTCACGCGGGCGCGGATCTTCTTGATCACGAACGCGGTGAGCGCGTCGTTCGCCGCCTGGTCCATCAGCACGTCGCGGAAATTGCCCTGCCAGAAAGCAAAGCCGGGCGTGTTGTAGAGCTTCTCGAAGAAGGCCTCGCGCTCCTCCGGCGTCACGTCGGTCGAATGGCGCGGATCGGCGGTATGGACGAAGCAGCCCCAGTTCTCGCGGCACTGGGCGAATATCTCATCGTAGCGCGAGCGGATGTCGGCCATCGTCTCGGGTTCGATCTTGCTGTTGCGCAGCGGCGTGCACCAGTTGGGCGTGCGCTGGAACACGGTGAGATGCCCCACGGTCTTGGCGATCTCGGTGATGGCCTGCACGCCCGACGCGCCGGTGCCGATCACCGCGACGCGCTTGCCCGCGAAGCTGACGGGATGATGCGGCCACAGGCCGGTGTGCCAGGATTCGCCCTTGAAATCCTCGATGCCGGGAATCGTCGGCATGGTCGGCGACGACAGCGGCCCAATCGCGGTGATGAGGAAGCGCGCGCGGGCGCGGCCGCCGGTCTCGAACGTCACTTCCCATTCGTTGGCGGCCTCGTCCCAGTGCGCGGCCTTCACGCGGGTGTTGAAGGTGATGTCGCGGCGCAGGTCGAACTTGTCGGCCAGGAATTCGCAGTAGCGCAGGTTCTCGGGCTGGCCGGAGAAATGCTCCTTCCAGTCCCATTCCTTCAGCACTTCCGGCGAGAAGGAGAAACCGTAGGTCCAGCTTTCCGAATCGAAGCGTGCGCCGGGATAGCGGTTCCAGTACCAGGTGCCGCCGACGCCGCCCCCCGCTTCGTAGACGCGCGCCTTGAAGCCCATCTGGCGCAGCTTCAGGAGCTGGTACATGCCCGACAGGCCGGCGCCGATGACGATGGCGTCCCAGCGTTCCACCGTATCCGGGGTCTCGCGTGTCCGTACCGCTTCAGCCGCGATGCTCATGGCGTTCCTCATCTCACTTTGCTGGATAGTATAGCGCGGCCGGCGGCATTGCGACGATGCGCACAGCGATACCGAAGGCCACTAACGCGAATGCTTCGTCGAGCCGTACATGTTGGCCAGCCGCGCGATCAGGAAGGCGACGTACATGACGCCCAGCACCTGCTCGATCACGATCAGCGCTCGGGCCATGGGCGTCGCCGGCGTGATCTCGCCGAAACCCGTCGAGGTCAGAACGGTGAAGGAAAAGTACATCAGGTCCGACCAGTTGAGCTTGCCGTCCGATCCATGCGCGATCGTGGCGTGGAAGGCGTGCGGCTGGAACACCTGCAGGAAACCGAACAGGCTGGCAAAGGACAGGGCGATCAGGATGTAGGACGCGACGGCGCCGAACACCTTGTCGGTGGTGATCGGTCGGCGGTCGAGCACATAGCGCAGGAGCGCGATGGTGATGGCGCCGACGAAGACCGCCGTCGACCCCAGCGCGATCGGACGCAGCCCGCCAAAGCCCATGCGATCGGCGATCAGCGCATCGACGGTGATGAATCCGAAGACACCCAGCCCCCAGAGGACGGGCCGTTCGAGGCGAAGCGCCCAGACCGCCAGCACGAGGACCGTGAACAGCGCCACGCCCAGCACCGAACCGCCGATCGCCGAGCCGGCAAGCAACGGATTGAGCACCGTGAAAAGGCACAGGGCGGCTACCAGAGCACTGCAGCGGTTGCGGCGCACATAGGCGATGCGGCGCAGCATGCGATTTCGGTTCATTTCTCGGCCATGGGCCCTACCCCAGGTTCTCCCCAATCCTAGCCGGAGAAGACGCCGAACGCGGCAACCAAAAGCCAGAAGCCCGCGTTCCTCTCGCAATTGGAGGAATTTGCCATGTTCCGCAGGGTTCTAGCGTCCCTCGGTCTTCTCGTCCTGGTTCTGACCGCCTGCGACCAGCAGATCCTGGTTGCCGGCCCGACCCAGGATCCGGGCCACTACGAGGTCGTGGGGCTGGTGGCCGAATGATCGCGGGGATCTAGCCCCGCGATAGCGCCCCCAGGACGCCGATCACCAGTCCCAGGACCAACAGGCCGACACAGACCATCATGGCGATTTGCGCCCGCTTGAAGTGATGGCGGTGGTGAGCCGTCATTTCATGTTCGTGAATTCGCCTGTTGAAGTGGCCGAAATGCCAGAGCGCACCCAGCGCCGCAAAGATGCCGAGCAGCCAGAACGGCGCGAACAGCATCCAGATTTCCACGTCGGTACCCACAAGATCCCCCTGATGTTGCCTCTCTCTTAGGCCGGATCGGCTAGCGGGCAAACCACGGATTGAAGGGCGAGCGGTACCAGCGCCGGTCGTCGAACAACGTCAGGAACAGCTGGACGAACATCTGGCCTAGCCGGGGATCCTCCGGCCCATTGGCCTGCGTCCAGGCCGTGGTCTGCGACAGAGCAAGGTCGTTGCGGCAGTAGATTCCGAAGACATAGACACGGCCCGGCGTACGCGGCTCCGTCGGCTTCTTCAGGAAGATCTGGCCGGCACACACACGCGCGGCGGTGAGATCGTTGGCCGGATCGAAGACCAGAACGAGTCGATAGTCGGGGCGCAGCTGCTCGGGCGGCTGCTGGTAGGTGAAGGTGAGGGCCGGTCGCGGCTTGTTGGCCTGCATGACCGGCAGCATCCGCTGCTTCGCCTCCTCGACCGGCATCTGCGGGAAGGGATTGCCTGCGACGATCACGCGGAAGAAGCGGCCGTCGGTCGCCGCCCAGAACTCGGAGAAATCATATTCCGGCGCGTAGTCAACGCCGCCCACGGTCTGCGTACGGGCGGCCTGAAGACCGCCCAGCAGCATCATGGTCACGAGGAGAACACACCGCAGGACGGTCATTTATGGGAGCTTTTCGCCCGTGGAAGACGTTTGTGTGCCCTTCGAACGGGACCCTGCGGGATTGCGTTCCGAGCCGCAACTGGAGCTGAACAGATGATTAAAGTGATCGCCGTTTCCGTCCTCGCGCTCAGCCTCGCCGCCTGTGGCGATACTTGGGGCCAACGCGCCGTGACGGGAGGCGGCATCGGCGCAGGCACGGGCGCGCTGATCGGAGCCCTTACACCGATCGGCCTGCTGCCGGGCGCGCTGGTTGGTGGCGCCGTGGGCGCCGGCGTGGGCGCGGCGACAACGCCCCGGCGATAGACCGGAGCGCTCTCCTCCCGCGTCAGCGCATGCGGACGCGGCGATGCTCCGCCAGGTCAGCCGGAGGTTCACCGGTGATGGCCGCCTTGGCGAGCTTGAAGATCTGGACGGCCTTGTTGGATTTCACGTCCCAATACTCGGCCTGGGCCACGAGGATGGCGACCAGGGCAAGGTCTGGATCGTCGACGCCGGCCGGGAACCAGGCGTTGGCAGCCGCGCTCCACAGCTCCTTCTTCTTGACCGGGTCGTCAAAGATGCGCGCCGAACCGCTCACCGACACATAGCTGTCGGCCTCGGGATTGGCGTAGGACACGTTCACGTCCGGCGACTGCGTAAGATCGGCCACCGGCTGGCCCGAACGCGACATGAAGAACCAGATGACGCCGCCACGGTCGGCCTCGCCGTTTTGCGTCGTCATCGGCCGCGAATAAAGACTCCTGTCAGCGCCACGCACGGTCAGCATGCCGAAACGGATGTCCTTGATCATGTCCCAGAGCTTGCTGGTATCCACGGTCAGCGCGGTCATGGCTGGTCTCTCCTCCCTCGAGGCGTTCCCGATACAACGACCGCACGCGATGCCAGTTCCGCATCGACCGTGAAGCCTCTAGGCTCGCGGCATGAAAATCTGCCTCTACGGCGCCGGGTCGATCGGCGGAATCATCGGCGCCCACCTCGCACGCGTGAAAGGTGTCGAAGTCAGCCTGATCGCACGCGGCGCCCATCTCGACGCCATCCGCCGGAACGGGTTGCGCCTGATCTCGCCGCACGAGGATTTCACCGTGAAGGTGAACGCGACGGACGATCCGGCCGAGCTCGGGCCCCAGGACGTCGTGTTCATCACCCTCAAGACGCACCAGTATCTTGCGGTGCTCGACAAGGTGCTTCCGTTGCTGGGACCGGAAACGGCGCTGATCCCGCCGACCACGGGCGCGCCCTACTGGTTCTTCCACAAGCTCGGCGGCCCGTTCGAGGGCAGCCGGCTGAAGCGGATGGATCCCGATGGCCGGCAATGGTCGATGTTCGGGCCCGAGCGGGCGCTGGGCTGCGCCTATTGGGCGGGCGGCGTCGTGCCCGCGCCCGGCGTGGCGCATCTCGAGAATGAGGTCTGCTACCTGCCGCTCGGCGAACCCGACGGCTCGGCCTCGCCGCGGGTGACGGCGCTCAGCGCCGCGATGAACGAGGCCGGCCTCAAGGCGCCGGTGAAATCCGACATCCGCGCCGAGATCTGGAGCAAGATGATCAACAGCCTGACTTGGAATCCCATTGCGGTCCTGACGCTCGCCGACAATGGCGGGATCGGCTGCAGCCCGGGCGCCGTGGACATCGCTCGCCGCATGATGACGGAGGCCGAGGCGGTCGCGGCGAAGTTCGGCGCGACCATGGCGACGCCGATGGAGAAGCGCATCGAGTTCACGGTCGGACTGGGCGACCACAAGATGTCGATGCTGACCGACCTTCAGGCCGGCAAGCCGCTCGAGATCGACGCACTGGCCGATTCGATCGCCGACCTCAGCGAACTTGCCGGCGTCGCGACGCCGACCATCGACATGATGCTGTCGCTGCTGAAGCTGCGCGCGGTGGCATAGTAGTTATATATAAACCGTCGTCTCGACCGGAGCGCCGAAGGCGCGAAGTGGAGAGACCTTCTCTCTACAAATAGCCAGCTAATCGTCGAGAGAAGGTCTCTCCGCTACGCCTCGCTGCGCGAGGCTCCGGTCGAGACGACGGAGGTTTGGCTACCAGTTTTCCTTCCACGGCCTGATGTCCATCTCGAAGGTCCAGGCGCTGCGCTTCTGGCAATGAAGCTGCCAGTAAGTCTCGGCGATGTCGTCGGGATTGAGGATCGCGTCGGGGCCGGCATTGTAGCGGTCGGGGAAATTGGTCTTGATCCACTCGGTGTCGATGGCGCCGTCGACGATGACGTGCGCGACATGGATGTTCTGCGGCCCCAGCTCGCGCGCCATCGACTGCGCCAGCGCCCGCACCGCATGCTTGCCGCCGGCGAAGGCCGAGAAGCCGCGGCCGCCCCGGATCGAGGCGGTGGCCCCGGTGAAGATCATCGTGCCCCGCCCGCGCGGCACCATCGCCTTCGCCGCTTCACGCGCCGTCAGGAAACCGGCGAAGGCCGTCATTTCCCAGACCTTGCGGTAGACCCGCGGAGTCGTGTCGCGGATGTCGAAGCGGACGTTGCCGCCGATGTTGAACACGAAGACCTCGATCTCGCCGATCTCGGTCTCGATCTGGCGGAACAGCGCTTCGACCTGCGCCTCGTCGCGGGCGTCGGAGCCGAACGGATGGACCTTGCCGCCCTCCTCCACGATTCGTGCCACCAGCGACTGCAGCTTGTCGGCGCTGCGGCGTGTGACGACGGCGGTGTAGCCCTCGCGCGCGAAGCGGCGGGCGATCGCGCCGCCCGTCGCATCGCCCGCGCCGATCACGACGCAGACCTTGTCCTTGGCCATGGCGTTCTCCTTTGCCGCCAATCTGTCGGCGGCGACCGGCTGGCTCAAGGGAGATTAAGTCATGCCTCCCCGAGCCGAAGATCATTCGGCCGGTACGGCATGCGCGCGGCGAATCTCGGTGGTGGTGAGGCCCGCGCCGTCGGCACGCCAGCCGGGCGGGCCGAACAGATACATCCAGGCCTCGCGCATCGACTTCGCCGAGGCGAGATCCTTCGCGAGCCCGATCCAGGGGCCGAAGTTCAGCACCAGCGGGTTGTGCGAAGACACGACCGGAGACACCAGGCCGAAGTCGCATTTCACGGCCTCGCGTTCGGCCACGTAGGTCCCGAACAGGCGGTCGAACACGATCAGCACGCCGCCGAAATTGGCGTCGAGATACTCCGGGTTCCGCGCATGGTGGACGCGGTGGGCAGACGGGGTGTTGAGCACGTATTCCAGCCAGCCGAGCCTTGGGATCCAGTCGGCATGGATCCAGAACTGGTACAGCAGGTTCAGGAACAGGGCCGTCAGGACCGTCTGCGGCGTGAAACCCAGCAGCACCAGCGGCGCGAAGAAGAACGACGTGCCGGTGAAGCGGCCGATCCAGCCCAGCCGATAGGCGGCGGCGAAGTTGAACTGGTTCGGCGAGTGATGGACCGAGTGCGAGGACCAGAACCAGCGCACCGTGTGGCTGGCGCGATGGAACCAGTAATAGAAGAACTCGAGCCCGACGAAGAGCAGCGCCACAGACCAGACGCTGTCGAGCGACTGGGTGAACAGGCGATACTCGTACATCCAGTCGAGCCAGGGTGCGGCCAGCGTATAGGGAATGAACGCCAGCAGGCGGCGACCGGCGAGGTCGGCGATCGAGCAGGCCCAGGATTTCCAGTCATACGCTTCAGCGCGGGTCCGCGACTGCCAGATGCCTTCGATCAGCGCCGCGGCCAGCACGAGCGGCAGGATGACGAGATAGAGAGTGGCGAATGCCTGCACGACAGCCTCCTTGTTTGCCGATGTCGAATATATGAGCGATGCTCATATTCTCTTACTCGCCTTCCCCTGCCCGGTGCCGCCATGGCCACTCGCCGCCAACCCGTTGAAACGAAACGAAGAACGCCGCGCCAGACCCGCTCGGCCGAGACCGTGGCCTCGATCGTCGAGGCCGCCGCTCAGATTCTGGAGAAGGGCGGCCTGGCCGCTTTCACCACCAACGCCGTGGCCGAACGGGCGGGCGTGAGCATCGGCACGCTCTACCAGTACTTCGCCGACAAGAACGCGCTGGTGATGGCGCTCGCCCGCGAGGAGATGGAGGCCGCCCTCGGAGAGGTGGCACGGGCGCTGCAGGGCGAGGTCGATCCGTCGGTCGAGGGACGCATCCGCGCCATGGTGCGGGTAATCGTCCATGCCTTTCGCGGCCGGCAACGCGCGCGCAAGGCCGTGATCCAGGCGATCCTGTCGCAAGATGGCGGGATCTCCCTGATGGCGCCGGTCGCGGCTTTCATCGCCCGCGCCGGCGAAACCGTCGGGCGCGGCCCGAACTCGCTGCTGGGCCCCCTCACCCGCGAGCAGGTGTTCGTGGTATCGCGCAGCCTCATGGGAGTCGTGCGCGCCGCGGTGCTGGAGGAGCAGCCCTTCCTCGCCAGCCGTGGCTTCGAGGACGAGATCGTGCGGATGATCGTCGCCTATCTCGGCGCCGTCTCCGCAGCGGCCGGCCGCAAACCCTGAGCCGTCGTGCGTGCGAACGCGGCGACCTCGTCCTGCCATTCCCGGCGATTGGAATCGGTCGAGCTCGCCGTCCGCCTGCCGGAGAAATCCAGATGCACACCGCTGTCCTGCGGGAACAGGCGTCCGGTCAGCACCCTTGCGTAGGTTGCGGCCGAGCGGCGCGGCGTGCTGGCGCCGCGCATCGCCCGCGCCAGCACCGGCAGGATGGTCGACCAGGCCCAGCGTTCAATCGCGGAGCGGTCACGCGCCAGCCCCGTGCCCGGCATCAGGCCGGGATCGAAGGCGAACCAGCGCGGACCTCCGGCGGGCGTGCCACGCGCAAGGGCATAGACATGCAGGATGGCGACGAGCTTGGACGTGGCATAGCGGTCCATGCCCTGCTGCTTCACCGACACGCTGTCGTCGAGCTCGCCGCGGACCACCCGTTCGATTCCGGAATAGACGCCGCCCCGGAAGCCGAACAGGCGGGCGCCGGTATCGGCAGGATCGTGCGTGCCGCTCGCGGTGAAGGCGACCGGCGCGCCCGGTTCGAGGAACGGCAGCAGCCGCTCGATCAGCACCGCGTGCGCCAGCCAGTTCGCCTGCAGGGTCTCCTCGTAGCCGTCGACCGTCATTCGCCGAGCACCCACGTTCTGGAGGCCGGCATTGGCGGCAAGGGAGGCGAGACGCCTGCCCTGGAGGCGCATCGCCACCGCGTCGGCGAACGCGACCGTCGAGGCGAGCGAAGAAAGATCGAGCGGCAGGATGTGCAGGCGGCCTGCGTCCGCGACGCCGCGCAGCGCCGACGCTTCCGCGGGCCGGCGGGCGCCCACGATGACATGGCTCGCAGGTTCGGCGAGCAGCAGGCGCACGAGTTCGAGGCCGATCCCCGAGGTGGCTCCGGTGACAAGATGGATGACGGTCATTTCTTTGACTCCGGCTGACGTCCATTGAAAATGGAAACCAGCCTGCCGACCGTCCATTCGCATCGGAGCCGCGCCGTGCCGACCGCCCTGAAACCGCGCAAGAAGCCCATCCAGACGCGCTCGACCGTGACGGTGGATGCCATCGTCGAGGCGACCATTCGCATTCTGCGGCAGGACGGATGGGCCGCGTGCACGACGACGCGGATCGCGGCGCTGGCCGGCGTCTCGGTCGGCTCGCTCTACCAGTACTTCCCCAACCGAAATGCCATCGCCGTCGAGATCATCCGCCAGCGCACCCGCACCTACCTGGCCGCGGTCCTCGCCGCCGACCTGACGGGCGCCGCAACGCCCGGCGAGACCGTTGATCGCGCGATCGCCGCCTTCGTGATCGAGAAGCGCAAGGGGCTCGACGTCTCGCTGGCGCTGCGCGACGCGCTGCCCGAAGTACAGGGGCGCCAGACGATCATCGAGGAAGCGCGCCGGTTCGTTCCGGCCCTTCAGGCCAAGCTCGCGGCGGCTGGCGCAGGGACCACCGCCCCCCTGCAGCTCGCAGTGGCGCTCGCCGCCGTGGAAGGAGCGGTGTGGGAGATAATGGCCCAGGATGAGGCCGCAATCGAACGCCCTGAAGCGATCGCCGCCCTGTCCAGGGTGTTCAAGGCCGCGGCGGGCTTCAGCCCAGCGGCAGCGGGACGTTGAGCAGCACGCCGAACTCGCGCGCGAGGTCGCAGCTCACGCGCGCATGAACCTTGCCCTGCTTGTCGAAGAAGCGGCCCGACTCGTGCACCGGGAACACGCCCTCGTGCCAGATGCCCGGATGGATGTAGATGCCGACGCTGCCGTCGGACCAGAAGGCCTTGAAGGTCTCCGGCTTGAGATCGTCGCCCGGCAGCGCCACCGGCACGACGAACGGCTTGCCGTCGAGTGGCCAGAAGAGCTGGCCGCCGTCAGGATGATAGTTGCAATGCCACAGCAGTACGCGGCCCCTGCTCAGCTTCACGCCGGGCTGGGCCTTCTCGGGAAGGTCGCGGAAGCCGATGACGTAGTGGCCGCCGACCGCCTCGTTGCGGCCGATCAGCTCGTTGCCCCGCCATTCACAGGTGAAGATGCCCTCGGTCGTGCCTCCCTCGATGCCGGTGCCGGCATCGAGCTTGCGCGAGCCGTTGAGCGGCCACGGCACGATCTCGATCTTCTGCTTCTTCGGGTCACGCACGACCTCGCCATAACCCTTGATGGTATCGCGATTGGCGCGGATCAACGGGACGTCGAGCAGCCGCAGTCCGGGCGGGATATCGGGATTGAGGTAGTCGAAGACAACGCCGTCGCTCATAACGCCAATCCTACGCTGCCTTGCCCAGATCCTCGCCAGCCAGCGCGCGTTCGATCAGCTTCACGACATTGTCGCGACCGTAGAGCTTGATGAAGGCGCCCATGCGCGGCCCCTGCTCGCTGCCGAGCAGCACCTCGTAGAGCGTCTTGAACCACTGGCGCAGCTCTTCCTTGGCGAAGTGACGCTTGCCGGCCTCGTAGACCTCTTCCTGGATGGCCTCGGCGGTGGCGTCCTCGGACATGCCGCGCAGCGTCGCGAGCAGGTCCTCGAGCGCCGGCCGCTCGCGGTCGGTGGGCAGGCGGAACTTCTTCGAGGACTTCACGAAGTCCTGGTAGTAGGCGACCGCGCCGGCCAGCAGCCGGTCGAGGTAAGGCGCGTTCTCGGGCGTCGCGCCGGGCACGTAGCGGCGCAGGTATTGCCAGAGGACGTCCTTGTCCTCGGTGTTCGCAACGCCCGCGAGGTTCAGCAGCATGCCGAAGGTGACGCCGGCCGCCGAGTTGGCGGGCGCGGTGCCGTCGTGGATGTGCCAGGCCGGATTCTCCAGCGCACGCGCCGGCTCTTCCTTGGGCAGCTTCTCGACCAGCGAGAGGTAGTCGTCGATGGCGCGCGGGATCACGTCGAAATGCAGTCGCTTCGCACGGCGCGGCTGCTGGTGCATGTAGAGCGACAGCGATTCGGGCGAGGCGTAGCGCAGCCATTCCTCGACCGAGAGGCCGTTGCCCTTCGACTTGGAGATCTTCTTGCCTTCCTCGTCGAGGAAGAGCTCGTAGTTGAAGCCCTCCGGCGGCTTGCCGCCCAGGATGCGCACGATCTTCGCGGAGAGTTCGGCCGAGGGGATCAGGTCCTTGCCGTACATCTCGTAGTCGACGTCGAGTGCGAACCAGCGGCCCGCCCAGTCGGCCTTCCACTGCAGCTTGACGTTGCCGCCGGTCACCGGCGTCTCGACCATCGTGCCGTCCTCGTCGCGATAGACGATCGTGCCGGCATCCGCATCGGTCTTGATGACGGGCACCTGAAGCACGCGGCCGGTCTTTGGCGAGATCGGCAGGAAGATCGAATAGGTCGCGCGGCGCTCCTCGCCGAGCGTCGGCAGCATGACCGCCTGCACCTCGTCGTAGTGGCGCAGCATGGCGAGCAGCATCGTGTCGAAGCGACCGGACTTGTACCACTCGGTCGCCGACTGGAACTCGTACTCGAAGCCGAACGAATCGAGGAAGGCGCGCAGCCGGGCGTTGTTGGCCGCGCCGAAGCTCGGATGCTCGTTGCTGAAGGGATCGGGCACCGCGGTCAGCGGCTTGCCGAGATGGGCCGCCAGCATCTCCTTGTTCGGGACGTTGTCCGGCACCTTGCGCAGGCCGTCCATGTCGTCGGAGAAACAGAACAGGCGCGCCGGCACATCGGACAGCCGGCGGAACGCCTGACGCACCATCGTCGTGCGCACGACCTCGCCGAACGTGCCGATATGCGGCAGTCCCGACGGGCCGTAGCCGGTCTCGAACAGCACATAGCCTTTGCCCGGCGCTTTGCCGCCGGTGCGGGCGACGAGCTTGCGGGCTTCTTCAAACGGCCACGCGCGCGCGGCCTCGGCAATAGTGCGATCAATCTGGGACATGAACCGGCGAAACTAGGTGCGAGGGCGATTTGCGTCAATTGCACCAACGTCCCAAAGTGCCGCGCCTGCCATGCACAGAAGCCCTTTCCTGCTCAGTCTAGGCGGCCTGCTGGCGATGGCCGCGGCCATGGGCGTGGGACGCTTCGTCTACACGCCCATCCTGCCGCCGATGGTCGAGGCGATCCCGCTCACCAAGTCGCAGGCCGGTCTGATCGCCTCGGCGAACTTCGTGGGCTACCTCGCCGGCGCGGTGCTGGCAGCGGTACGCCTGCCGGGCAGCCGCCGGTTCTGGCTGTTGTCTTCGCTCGTGGCGACTGCGACTTGTCTCTTCTGCATGGGCTTCGCCACCGCGATGCCGGCTTTCCTCGCCCTGCGGTTCATGGCGGGCGCTGCCAGCGCCTTCGCGCTGATCTTCAGCTCGGCGCTGGTGATCGACCGGCTGACCGCGACCGGGAATGGCGCACTATCCGCCGTACATTTTTCGGGTGTCGGCGTCGGCATCGCCGCCTCCGCGGCGCTCGTGGCGCTTCTCCTGAAAGCGGACGCCGCCTGGACGACGCTGTGGTTCGCCAGTGCGGCCCTCGCCGCTGCCGCGACCCTCGCCGTCGTCGCGTTGGTGCCGCGGGACGAGCCGACCGCGCAGCCCGCGCAAAAACCGGACGGCGTGCGCCTGACACCGGACTTCGTGGCGCTGCTGGGCGCCTACGGCCTGTTCGGCTTCGGCTACGTCATCACCGCCACCTTCATCGTCGACATGGTGCGCGGGACGTCGTCGCTCGCCCATCTCGAACCGTACATCTGGGTCCTGTTCGGTCTCTGCGCCGCGCCGTCGGTGGTGCTGTGGACGGCACTGGGCCGGCGCTGGGGCGTTCTGCGCATCTATGCCGTGGCCTGCTTGGTCGAGGCGATGGGCGTCGCGGCCAGTGCGCTATGGCTGCAGCCGGCGAGCATCCTGGTCTCGGCGGTGTTCGTGGGCGGCACCTTCGTCAGCCTGACGGCGCTCGGCCTCGTCGCGACCCGTTCGAGCGGCGGCGACCCGCGCGGCCGCATCGCCTTGATGACGGTCTCGTTCAGCGTCGGCCAGATCCTGGGGCCGGCCTTCGCCGGATACGTCTATGAGGCGACGGGCAGCCTCGCGACGCCGCTGCTCGCCGCCGTCGCCGCTCTCGTCTTCGCCGCCATGCTGTCGCTGGTGGCTGACGCCAGACAGCGAGCCTTCAGCCCTTCCAGATGAAGGGGAAAAGCTGCTGGCGCACGAAGCCGTTCGGCATCCAGGTTCCGATGGCGCCTGATTTCAAGGGCAACCGACGGTCGCTGCACCGGACAAGTGGCCTGTGCTATTCACCGACCGGTGACGATCCCCGCGACCTCTTCCTGGCCCGCTCTGGTCGCGACTTCGCGCGGCGCTCTGTGGCGCGCGGCTGACGGAACGGTTGAGCGCCTGTCAGGTGCCGATGCGAGCCTGCGGGCCGCCGGCCACCTGCCGCTGGTCTGTCACGCGCCCGCCGTCGCGGCGCGGCTCGGCCTGGAAGACCTTCCGGCATACGATCTGCTCGAACTCTTCGCCTTCGTGCGGCCGGCGTGCTTCTGCCTGCCGACCGTTCGCGGTCTTTGCGAAATCCTCGATCTCGCCGTGCCGTCGACGCCGGAGGACGAACTGGCCGCCCTGCCCCGGATCGCCGGCGCCTTGATCGACGAACTCGACGACATGGCGGCGCTGGCCTCGCCCGAGATGAAGGACACGGCGCTCGCCATGGCGCGCGGCCAATGGAACTGGGGCAACGCGGTGCTGGCAGCGCTCGGCATCGATGCGGGCGCGAAGAAGGCGCGACCGGGCGCCGGCCTCGACGTCTGGAAGAGCTTGCCCGTCTGGGAGGAGCCGCCGCCCGCGCCGCCGCCCGGCAGCCAGCCGGTCGAACCGCGTGAGGCACGGCTGCGGCTGGCGCAGCTCATTTCGGCGGGCGCCAACATGGCGGAGGCACGGCCGACCCAGAGCGACTATGCCTCGGCCGCCAGCCAGGCCTTCGCGCCGCGCGAGGAAGAGGACAAGCCGCATGTCGTGCTGGTCGAGGCCGGCACCGGCGTCGGCAAGACGCTGGGCTATGTCGCACCGGCCAGCCTGTGGGCAGAGAAGAACGGCGCGCCGGTGTGGATCTCGACCTACACCCGCAACCTGCAGCGCCAGATCGACACCGAACTCGACCGGCTGCATCGCGATTCGGCGGAGAAACGGCGTCGCGTCGTCATCCGCAAGGGCCGCGAGAACTATCTCTGCCTGCTGAACTTCCAGGAAGCGGTGATGCGCACCGGCCTGGTGCCGGAGAACGCGGTCGGCCTCGGCCTGCTGGCGCGCTGGACGCTGGCCAGCCGCGACGGCGACATGATCGGCGGCGACCTGCCGGCCTGGCTGCTCGACCTGGTGGGACGCAGCCGCGTGCAACGTCTGGCCGACCGGCGTGGCGAATGCATCTATTCGGCGTGCGAACACTATCGGAAGTGCTTCGTCGAACGCACGATCCGGCGCGCGCGCCAGGCCGACATCGTCATCGCCAACCACGCGCTGGTGATGATGCAGGCGGCGATGGGCGGCCTCGACGATGCCACGCGGCCGCTGCGCTACGTATTCGACGAGGGCCATCACCTGTTCGATGCCGCCGACGGCGCGTTCGGCGCACATCTGAGCGGCGTCGAGGCGTCGGACCTGCGGCGCTGGCTGCTGGGCGCCGAGGGACGTCGCGGCAGCCGTGCGCGCGGACTGGAACGTCGCCTCAGCGATCTTCTGGGCGAGGATGTCGAAGCGCAGAACGCCTTGCGCCGCCTGCTCGATCTCGCGCAACAACTTCCTTCCACCAACTGGCAGACGCGGCTGGCCGACGGCACGGTGCTCGGCCCGGCCGAGGAGTTCCTGGCGCTGGTGCGCCAGCAGGTGCGTGCGCGGTCGGCCACCGACGGCCAGGGCTTTGGCCAGGAATGCGACGTGCGGCCGCTCAACCCCGGGCTGATCGAGGCGGCCGACCAGCTCGCCGGGACGCTGGAGAAGATGCTGCAGCCGGTGCGGCGGCTGCGCCAGGCGCTGCGTGCAAAGCTCGAAGGCGAGGCCGACAAGCTCGACTCCAGTCAGCGCTCGCGAATCGAAGGCTTGGCGCGGTCACTCACCAACCGCTGCGAACTCACGCTCGAATCCTGGCGCGCCATGTTGCGCGGCCTGCACGACGATGCCGATCCCGCCTTCGTCGACTGGTTCGGCGTGGAGCGCGTGCAGGGCCGCGAATACGACGTCGGCATGTATCGCCACTATCTCGACCCCGCCGAGCCGTTCGTGAATGCGGTCATCCGTCCCGCGCATGGCGCGGTGATCACCTCGGCAACCCTGCGCGATTCGCTGGGCGTGCCCACCGCCGCCAACGACGAGGACGTGGCCACGCTCGCCGACTGGACGGTCGCCGAGGCGCGCACCGGCACGCGGCATCTGGCGGCCCCGGCGATACGCGCGGCGATGGCATCGCCCTTCGACTATCCCAACGCGACCAAGGTGCTGGTCGTGAACGACGTGAAGCGCGACGATGCCGACCAGGTGGCGGCGGCCTATCGCGAGCTGTTCCTTGCGTCGGGCGGCGGCGCGCTGGGCCTCTTCACCGCGATCGGCCGCTTGCGCTCCGTCCACCAGCGCATCGCGACAACGCTCGAAGAAGCCGGACTGCCGCTCTACGCCCAGCATGTTGGCGGCATGGACGCCGCCACGCTGGTCGATATCTTCCGTGCCGAAGAGCATTCCTGCCTGCTGGGGACCGACGCGGTGCGCGATGGCGTCGACGTGCCCGGCCGCTCGCTGCGCCTGATCGTGTTCGATCGCGTACCCTGGCCGCGCCCCGACATCCTCCATCGCGCACGCAAGGCGCACTGGAAAGCCGCCGGCGCGGGCGCGAACGGATACGACGACATGCTGGCGCGCTTGCGTCTCAAGCAGGCCTATGGACGGCTCATTCGCCGCAGCGACGATCGCGGCCTCTTCGTGATGCTCGATTCGCGCCTGCCGAGTCGTCTGCTCAGCGCCTTTCCACCCGGCGTCGGCGTCGAGCGAACGGGCCTTGCCGAAGCGGTGGCCGAAACGAGACGGTTTCTGGCGAGTTGACATCGCCGCGGCAGATGCCGCCCATAATCCCGATGGAAGGAGCACCGGCCATGGCGAGACCGAGGAACAAGAGCCGTGCCGTCGTCAGGCCGGCGGCCCATCACGCAGCAGACATCGTCGGAATCCAGATCCCGACAGGCCGCATCCACGCCCAGGGACAGCACTGGCAAACGGTACTCGAGGCGGGTTCGAGCCCGATGATCTATCGGGTGTACAACGCGCCCCCGCGCACGCTTGCCGATCCCGGCAATACGATGCTGGTGGAAGTCGATGGAGCGAAGCGCGTGCTCCAGGTGGGAGTTGGCACGTCGCTCGACGTGCGCGCCAAGAGAATCCGGGTAAAGGCCGGTACCGGCGGCGCGACTTCATCCGTCGAAGGCTGGTACGTCCTCGTATCCTGAGGGGTGTCGCGGCAATTCCGGTCCCGCCCCGGGCCGCAATGGCGCGGCCGGGTCTGCATCTGGTACAACCATCTGACTTGAAACGGCTTTTCCAGCCCAGGCCCGGGAAGACATGCGCCTTTCGACCAAGCTCCTGCTCACCGCCGCGGCCTTCGTTGTCGGCGGCGCCGGCATCTACGCCTTCGCCTATCACCTCTATCCACCCCCTACGGTGCGCCAGGCAGCCACGCCCGTCCCTCCGGCTGCGCCCGCGGCCCCGGCAGGCCCCTCGGTGGCCCAGCTCTTCGACGATTGCGTGCGCGGCGCCTGGCCCAGCATCAAGGATGCGGAGGCCCGGAACGTCGCCTGCTCCAAGGCCCTGCAGACCCGTCAGCTGAAGCCCCCGGAGATCGCATTGGCCCGCCTCACGCGCGGCGTCGCGAGGACCATGCTCGGCGACAAGGTCCTGGCCGCCGAGGACTACTCCGAAGCGTTGAAGCACTATGACGGCGTGGTCGATCCGCGAAATCCCGACGCGCTCAATCTCTACCGGCGGGCGACCTCGCTGCATGCGGTCGGCGAAACCGACCGCGCCCTCAGCGACTACAGCGACGCCATCCGCGTCGACCCGAACAATTCGCTGGGCTATCTCGGCCGCGGAGTCCTGCTGGCCACCCGCAAGCGTGCGTTCAATCGTGCCGTCGAGGACTTCGACAAGGTGCTGGTGCTGGAGCCGGACAATGTCGACGCGCTGATCGCCCGCGGGAACGCCTACAGCCAGCTCGGCGACAATGGCCGCGCGCTGGCGGACCTCGACCGTGCCATCATATTGGCTCCGGACGATCCGCAGGCCTATGTCGTGCGGGGTCTCGCCAACAATCGCCGCGGTCTGCCGCAGCTTGCGATGCAGGACTACAACACCGCCTTGCAGAAGGCGCCGCATTATCCGCAGGCGCTTGCCAACCGGGCTGCGTTGCTTTCGGCCGAAGGCAACTACAACCAGGCGCTGGCCGATCTCGACCGATCCATCGCGGCCGATTCCGACAATCCCGTCGCCTACTACAATCGCGGTTTCGTCTATTTCGCCAAGCGCGAATACGACAAGGCGCTGGCCGACTACGACAGCGCCATCAAGCTCGATCCGACGATGGGGGTGGCATACACCAACCGCTGCCTAGTCCGCGCCATCACCGGCAAGGACCTGGTCGCCGGCCTGCAGGACTGCGACACCGCCCAGAAGCTGATGCCGCTGAACCTGGATGTTCGGATCACGCGCGGCTTCATCTATCTCAAACTCGGCGATCCGCGTCTGGCCATCAAGGCATACGATGCGGCGCTCGACGTCGATCCCAACCGTCCCCTCGCGCTTTATGGCCGCGGCATCGCGCGCATCATGATCGGCGAGACGCGCGACGGCGAGGGTGACAAGGCTGCTGCGGCGACGCTCGATCCGGAGGTTGCCGACCAGTTCGCGGTCTACGGGCTCAAGTGACGAGCGATCCGCGGCTTCAGTAGCCGGCCGAGCGATCGACCACTTCCCTGAGCGGTTCGCCGTCGAGAAACCGTTTCAGGTTCTCGACGAAAAGCCGCGCGACGAAGCGGTCGCGCTGCGGGTGCGGGCCGCCGATATGCGGCAGCACGACGATGCCCGGAGCCGTCCAGAAGGGATGTTCCGATGGCAGCGGTTCCTGCCGGAACACGTCGAGCAACGCGCCGGCGATCTTCTTCTCCTTCGTGGCGGCCATGAGATCGGCGTCGTTGACGATCTGACCGCGGCCGAAGTTCAGCAGCCACGCCGACGGCTTCATCTGCGCCAGCCGCTTCGCGTCGATGAAATTCTCGGTCTCCGGCGTGGCCGGCAGCAGAAGCAGCACGAAATCCGACTGGGCGAGCACTTCGTCCGTCTGCGACGGCGCCAGCACCTCGGCGACGTTGGGGATGCGCGTCGGACGCCGCTTGGTGCCGATGACATGCATGCCCAGAGCGACGGCGATGCGCGCCACCTCCTGCCCGATGACGCCGAGGCCCAGGATGCCGAGCGTCTTGCCGGTCAGCGGCTGGGCCACCGTATGGACCCACTTGCCCTGCTTCTGGTACTCGGCCACCTGCGCATAGGGCTTCGCGACATGGAACAGCGCGCCGATGATGTTCTCCGGCATCGATTCGGTGTGCGTGCCGCGCGCGCAGGTGAGCGTGAGGCCCGGCGGCAGGTCGGGCAGCGCCAGCCAGTTGTCGACACCGGCGCTCATTGCCTGCGCCCAGCGCAGCCTCGGCATGGCCGGCAGCAGGCCGGCGGGCACCGCGCCCGCCATCAGCGCCTCGGTGCGGGCGAGTTGCTCGGGCGACGGCTTCTCCTTGCGCGGCAGCGCGTCGACCGCGACGCGATCGGCGAGGCCCGCCGCCTGAATCGCATCGAGATAGGCTGCGGAGGAATCCGTCCAGAGCAGGAGGTGGGCGCGGTTGGTTTGGGACATCGGTCCTAGAGCCCCTGTCCGCCGGCGACGGCGATGGTCTGCCCGGTCACCCAGGAGGCAAACGGCGAGGCGAGGAACAGCGCCACGTTCGCGACCTCCTCGGCGTGGCCCATGCGTCCGAACGGGATCGAGGCCAGCGTGCCGTTGTAGAGCGCGGGATTGTCGGTCTTGCGCTTGTCCCAGACGCCGCCGGGAAACTCGATCGAGCCGGGGGCGATGCAGTTCACGCGGATGCGATCCTTGGCATACATCGCCGCCTGCGTGACCGTGTAGTGGATCACCGCCGCCTTGATGGCGCCGTAGGGCGGTTGCCGTGCCGCCGGATGATGCGCGGAAATCGACGAGATGTTGACGACGTTGCCTTGAGACTTCTTCAGCTCCGGCAGCGCCTCCTGCGTGGCATGCACGATCGAGAGCATGTCGACCGCGAGATTGTCGGTCCAACCCTTGTCGTCGTCGGACGAGCCGAAGGCGGAGGCGTTGTTCACCAGGAAGTCGACGCCGCCCAGCGCGCCGATCGCCTCGCGCACATAGCCGCGCACGGCGTCGCCCTTCGCCAGATCGGCGCTGGCCGCGTGGGTCTTGTGGCCGTGCTTCGCGAGTTCGGCGCGAGTCTCCTCGAGGGTCCTGGCGTCGCGCGCGCAGATCGACACGTCGCCGCCACAGGCCGCGAAGCCCATCGCGATGGCCCTGCCGATGCCCCGGCTGCCGCCGCAAACGATCGCCTTCTTGCCCGTGAAATCCAGCTTCATCGCTTCCTCTCCCTCCGGCGCGGCACAAGACGGCGCCATGGCATGAACAGCGGGCCACGGTGGCGGTCGCGGTTCCTCAAATCAAGCCGGGCATCCCGGTGTCCGGAACACCCGCCGGTTTTTCCACTCACGATGGAGTAACGAAATTTTCATGGAGAACGCATGCGTTCCCCTACATCATGGCGAGAAGCTGCCCCAAGGGGGCGAACAGGGAGACTTGGCAAGGTGCGGACAGTTTGGGCGCTCATGGCGCCGGTACTCCTGCACCTCATTTTCGCCGCCGCGGCCCTCGCCAGCGAGCCTGTCACCGGCGTCGACATCCTCATTCGCAGCAAGTCGGACGGCAGGGTCATTGTCCAGACCATTACCGACAACCGCGGAGCCATCGTCATCAAGGAGATGCGACCCGGCTCCTACAGCGTCGAGGCCGGCAGCAAACTCCCGATGGCGCTCATCAAGCGCAGCGGCTCCTGGGGCATCGCCCTGATCCCCGTCGCAACCAAAACAGCCAAGCCCCAGAGCCATCGCGCCAGGCCCTCGGCGCAGGGCATGCAGGTCGACATCGTCGTCCCCGAAGGAGTCCCTATCAGCTACACGGTTATCGTCACCTACTGAACCTGCTGACGCGCGAAGCGGAAAGGCTTCGTATTTGAACGGCGGAACGAGTCCGTTAGACTGCCTCCCAATAAAGAAATCACAGGAGGCTACGTTCAAAATGACCAAGATTGCGATTCCGCGCCGACGCGCACTGATACTCTCCGGCGGCGCGCTTGCCGCTCCCATGATCGCGTCGGGCATCGCCCGTGCGCAAAGCGACTGGCCCAACCGGCCGGTGAAATACATCGTGGTGTTTCCGGCCGGTGGCCCGACCGACACCCTCTCCCGCATCGTCTGTCAGGAGCTCTCCGAGCTGACGGGTCAGCAGTTCATCATCGAGAACCGCGCGGGCTCCGGCGGAAACATCGGCGCCGACATCATCGCCAAATCTGCGCCCGACGGCTACACGATCGGCCTCTACACGATCGCCGCGCACGCCATCGCCCCGACGCTCTACGCCAAGCTGCCGTTCGACGCGGGCAAGGACTTCACGGGCATCGCGACGCTGTGGGCGGTGCCCAACATGCTGATGACCCGGCTCGACTTCCCCGCCAACACCATTCCCGAGCTGATCGCCCTGGCGAAGGCCAATCCGGGCAAATACTCCTTCGCTTCGTCGGGCGCCGGCACCAGCCCTCACCTCACGGGCGAGATGTTCAAGCAGATGGCCGGCGTCAACCTGCTGCACGTTCCCTACAAGGGCAGCGCACCCGCCCATCAGGACATCCTGGCGGGCCAGGTCGACATGATGTTCGACAACATTCCCGGCCCGCTCGGCCTGATGAAGGGCGGCAAGGTCAAAGGCTTCGCGGTCACGTCGAAGGAGCGCCATCCCGCGGTTCCCGACAAGCCGACCTTCTCGGAGTTCCTGCCGGGCTTCGAGATCACCTCATGGGGCGGCGTCTGCGCTCCCGCCGGGGTGCCGCCGGCAATGGTCGAGAAACTCTCCGCCCTCACCAAGCAGGCGCTGCAGAAGCCCAGCGTCAAGGCCGCCTTCGACCAGCAGGGCGCCGCCCAGACCTGGAGGACGCCGAGCGATACGATGGCTTTCCGGGCCGCCGAGGAGAAGAAACTCGCACCGGTGATCAAGGCCTCGGGCGCGAAGGTGGAGTAGCTTCGTCGCCCTGATCAATCCCGCCGAGGGTGACGATGCCATCGAAGAAAGTCCTGGTCGCCGGGGCCACCGGCCTCGTCGGCTATGCCGTCATGAAGCACTTCGCGGCCATGGAAGGCTGCGAGGTTATCGCCGTGTCGCGCCGACGACCCGATGAAACCTACGGCGCGCGCTGGCTGCCGCTCGATCTCACCGACAAGGCCGCCTGCGAGGCGCTGGCGCCCGACCTCGCGGGCGTGACGCACCTCGCCTATGCCGCGCTCTACGAGCGGCCCGGCCTCGTGGCAGGCTGGCAGGAAGAAGAGCAGATCCGCACCAACGACCTGATGCTGCGCAACCTGATGGCGCCGCTCGAACGCGCCGCCCCCGGATTGCGCCACGTCGCGCTGCTGCAGGGCACCAAGGCCTATGGCGTCCATGTCCGGCCGCTCGCCGTGCCGGCGCGCGAGAACCGCTCGGAGATGCACGAGCAGCCGAACTTCTACTGGAACCAGGAACGCTTCCTGCGCGAGCGCCAGCCGGGCAAGGCGTGGAACTGGTCGATCCTGCGGCCGGTGCTGATCGTGGGCGATTCGGTCGGCAGCGCCATGAACGTGATCCCGGCGCTCGGCGTCTATGCCGCCTTCATGCGCCGCGCCGGCAGGAAGGCGCTCGACTATCCGGGCGGGGTCGGCCGCGTGGCGCAGGCCGTCGACGCCGACCTGCTGGCGCGCACCATTGCCTGGTCGGGCGAGGCGGCGACTGCACAAAACGAGATCTTCAACGTCACCAACGGCGACGTCTTCGTCTGGCCCAACGTCTGGCCCGCCATCGCCGATGCGCTGGGCTTCGAACCGGGCGCCCCCGTGCCGCTGGCGCTCGACCGCGAGATCCGGCCCCGCGAGGCCGAATGGGCGGAGATTCGCAGCGCCCACGGGCTCGCGTCCGGCACGCTCCGGGATTTCGTCGGCCTGTCGTTCGAATATGCCGACTACACGATGGGCTTCGGCCGCACCGAGCCGGGGCCGCCGGCCATTGTATCGACCATCAAGCTGATGCAGGCCGGTTTTACCGAAGTGATGGATACCGAGGCGATGTTCCGGAAATGCTTTGCCGCGATGCAGGCGAAAAGGCTCCTGCCGCGCCCGTAAACCGCAACGGCCGCTCGCGAGGCGGCTGTCGTCAAATTGTCATACGGCCCCCTCACCTTCCCCGGCCATTGGGACGGCGTGGAGGGCTGAATGAATAGCGATCTGGACCGCGAGACGCTGGAGGAGCGAATCCGTCGCGAGCTGGCGGACGGCATCGACGAGGAGCTGGAGCTCGAACTGGGCGACGAGATGCTGGCGCGGATGAGCGAGCCGGGCCGGACGCCGTCGCTGCAGGACGGGATCGACCGAAAGCTCTATTTCACCGAGCTGCTGCGGCTGCAGCGCGAGCTGATCAAGCTCCAGGCCTGGGTGGTCGACCAGAAACTCAAGCTCGTGGTCCTGTTCGAGGGCCGCGACGCGGCCGGCAAGGGCGGGGTGATCAAGCGCGTCGCGCAGCGGCTCAACCCGCGCATCTGCCGGACGGTGGCCCTCTCCGCGCCCTCCGAGCGCGAGCGCACCCAGTGGTACTTCCAGCGCTATGCCGCCCACCTGCCGGCGGCCGGCGAAATCGTTCTGTTCGACCGGAGCTGGTACAATCGGGCCGGCGTCGAGCGGGTCATGGGCTTCTGCAGCGAGGGCGACGTCCAGGATTTCTTCCAGACGGTGCCCGAATTCGAGCGCATGCTGGTCCGCTCTGGCATCGTCCTGCTCAAATACTGGTTCTCGATCTCCGACGAGGAGCAGAACCTGCGCTTCCTCATGCGTATCCACGATCCCATGAAGCAATGGAAGCTCTCGCCGATGGACCTCGAGTCCCGCCGGCGCTGGGAGGAATACACCAAGGCCAAGGAGGAAATGCTGGCACGGACCCACATCCCGGAGGCGCCCTGGTGGGTGGTCGAGGGCAACAACAAGCGCCGCGCCCGCCTCAACTGCATCCACCACCTTTTGCAACAAGTGCCGTATAAGGATGTTGAACAGCAACCGGTCGTCCTGCCGAAGCGCGAGCACAAGCCCGACTACGCCCGGACGCCGGTCGCTCCCGAACTCTATGTCCCGGCGGTCTACTGATGGATTTCTTCAGGCGCTTCACTTTCCTCGTCTGCGCTCCGGCGTTCGACGCCGACGATCTCGAAGGCCTCCGGCTGGGCGAGATCACGGTTTCGATCGAGCGCATGGGCTTCCAGGTCGTGCGGGCCCGGCGCATCGAGGATGCCGAGATGGTGGTCCAGACCGACGCCGCCATCGGCTGCATGGTCGTCGACTGGGGCAAGAAGGGCCTCGACGGCAAGGCCGCCGCGATGATCAACATGATGCGGCGGCGCGGCCTCGAGATGCCGATCGTCATCCTGGTTCGCCGCAAGCGCCTGCAGGACATCCCCGTCGAGGTGATGGACTATATCGACGGCTACATCTTCCTCTCCGAGGAAACGCCGGAGTTCATCGCCAAGAACCTGGTGAGTCGCCTCAAGCAATATGCCGAAACGCTGAAGACGCCGTTCTTCGGCGAACTGGTCGACTATGCCGAGGAAGGCAACCAGCTCTGGACCTGCCCCGGTCACAATGGCGGCATCTTCTACAACAGAAGCCCGATCGGCCGGATCTTCGTCGAGCATCTGGGCGAGGCGGTGTTCCGCGACGACCTCGACAATTCCGTGCTCGATCTCGGCGACCTGCTGGTCCACGAGGGCCCGGCGCTGAAGGCGCAGAAGGAAGCCGCCGTCATCTTCGGCGCGGAGAAGACGTACTTCGTCCTGAACGGCACCTCGTCGTCCAACAAGATCGTGCTGCAGGCCCTGATCGCCGAGGGCGACCTCGTGCTGTTCGACCGCAACAACCACAAGGCCGCCCATCACGGCGCGCTGTTCCTGGGCAACGGCATCCCGATCTACCTCGAGACCGATCGCAATGCGCACGGGCTGATCGGCCCGATCTTCCACGAGGCGCTCGACGAGGCCGCCATCCGCGAGAAGATCCGCACCAACCCGCTGGTCAAGGACAAGGAGGCGTGGAAGCGCGAGCGGCCGTTCCGGGTCGCCGTCATCGAGCAGTGCACCTACGACGGCACCATCAACGACGCCCGCCTGATCGTCGAGAAGATCGGACATCTCTGCGACTACATCCTGTTCGACGAGGCCTGGGCGGGCTTCATGAAATTCCATCCGCTCTATGCCGGCCGTTTCGCCATGGGGCTGACCAACCTCGGCCCGGACAGTCCCGGCATCATCGCCACCCAGTCGGCGCACAAGCAGCTCGCGAGCTTCAGCCAGGCCTCGCAGATCCATGTCAGGGACAGGCACATCAAGGGCCAGCGGCGGCGCATCGAGCATCGCCGCTTCAACGAGTTCTTCATGCTGCACGCCTCGACTTCGCCGTTCTATCCGATCTTCGCGTCGCTCGACGTCGGCGCGCAGATGATGAAGGGGCGTTCGGGCGAGGTGCTGTGGGACGACACGATTCGCCTCGGCATCGAGATCCGCAAGAAGATGCGCGCCATTCGCCGCGAGTTCGAGGACAAGGAGCGCGATTTTGCGCGTCGCTGGTTCTTCGAGCCGTTCGTGCCAAACCGCGTGACCGTCGGCGGACGCGATCAGGCCTGGGAGGACGTGCCGACCGACGACCTCGCCGTCGACGCACGCTACTGGGAACTGGCGCCCGGAGCGCCCTGGCATGGCTTCAAGCATGTGGCGCCGGGCTATGCGATCACCGACCCCAACAAGCTGGTCGTGCTGACGCCGGGCTTCGACCGCGAGACCGGGCGCTATGCCGGTCACGGCATCCCCGCCCCGGTCGTGGCGCAGTATCTGCGCGAGAACCAGATCGTGCCGGAAAAGAACGACCTCAACTCGCTGCTGTTCCTGATGACTCCCGGCGTGGAGTCGAGCAAGGCCGGCACGCTGCTGAGCGCGATGGTGATCTTCAAGCGCCTGCACGACGAGAATGCGCGCCTCGAGGACGTGATCAGCGAATTCGTCCGCAAGCGGCCCGGCCGCTACAGCGGCCTGCGCCTGCGCGACCTCTGCGCCGAGATGCATGCTTTCTTCCGCGACGCCAATGTGAGCTTCCTCCAGCGCGCGCAGTTCATGCCCGAGCATCTGCCGGACCCCGCGATGCCGCCGCATGAGGCGGTGCGCCAGCTCGTGCGCAACAATGTCGACTATGTGCCGATCGACCAGGCGGCCGGGCGCATCGCCACGACCATGTTCGTCGTGTATCCGCCGGGCATCGCCAGCATCGTGCCGGGCGAACGGCTGGACGAGCGGGCCAAGCCGATGCTCGACTATCTGCGCATGTTCGAGAAGTCGGCCAACCTGTTCCCCGGCTTCGACGTGGAGATCCAGGGCATCTATCGCGAGATCGACAAGAACGGCGTCGTGCGCTTCTACACCTACGTGGTGCGCGAGTAGGCGATCTCGACCGGCGGCGTCGTGGTGCCCGCGCCGATGGCGCGCTGCATCAGGACGCTGTCGGACCACTTGCCGTACTTGAAGCCCACGCCTTCCAGCAGGCCGGCACGGCGAAAGCCGTGGGCCTCGTGCAGGCTGAGCGACGCGACGTTGTCGGCGTCGATATAGGCGAACATCTGGCGATAGCCCGCACTTGCGCAGGCCTCGATCAGCGCCGGCAGGAGCCGACGGCCGATCCCGGTCCCGACGTGCCCGGGGTGGACGTAGATCGAATGCTTCACCGCATAGCGATAGGCGGGTCGCTTGCGGAAAGGCACCGCATAGGCGTAGCCCACGATTATCCCGTCGCGTTCGGCGGCGAGATGGGGCAGCCGGCGCCGCAGCATGTTCTTGCGCCGGCGCTTGATGTCGTCGGCCTGCGTCGGCTCGATGTCGACATCGCCGAGGCCACGCGTGATGTGGTGCGTGTAGATCGCGATCATGGCCGCCACGTCGTTCTCCGTCGACGGACGTACCACGAGGCCGCCCTGCGGCTTTTCGAGCACGGACTCGCTCGCTGCTGCCATCACCCGATCCTCCTCCGAGACGCCCGGATCAAACACGTCTCCATGACCGTTTCATGTCGGCACAAAAAGAGGGCCCGGAGAGTTTGCACTCTCCAGGCCCCCAGACGCCCCCTCTAAACTCGCTGGCGCCGCGGCGATCTCTCGAACCGCGTCACTCCATGCCCGCGAAGATACGGGCGGACGCGCCATCGGCACAGGGGGCGCTTGGTATCAATTGTTGTGGTTTCGCGACCGGCCGGAAAAGCTCGCTCGCACGTGATCGGCCAGGTCGCGCGCAGCCGGCCCCAGGCCCGGCGGCGCGTAGAGATTGATGCGGAACTCAGGCAGCGCCGGCAGCTTGGCCTCGCGGCCCAGGATGACGAAACGCTCGGGGACGGAGGAGCGCAGCAGCGGCGCCACGGCCAGCCCTGCTTCCAGCACCGCATAGACCAGCTCCAGCCGGCTCACCTCGCAGACCGCGCGCCAGTCGCGCCGCGCCTTGCCCAGCGCCTCGACCGCGACGGGACGAAAGACGCAGGTCGGCGCGCCGAGCGAGACCGGCAGCGGATCCTTGAGATGGGCGTCGCCATCGGCCGCACCGACCCAGACGAGCCGGTCGGTGCGCAGGGTCTCGCCGTGGCGGCCGCACTCGGTCTCGGTGGTCATGGCGAGATCCACGCCGCCCGATTTCAGTTCCTCGCGGATCACGCATGAGTCCTCGCAGACCAGGCTGACGCGCACGCGCGGCTGTGCCTTGGCGAAGCGCCGCAGGATAGCCGGCACGAAGCTGCCGATGATGTCGTAGGGAACACCGAACCGGACCTCGCCCTCGAACTGCGGCGCGCGCATCGAAGACCACACCTCGTCGTTCATTGCCACGAGACGTCGCGCCTGTTCGAGCAGCCGCTCGCCCGCCGGGGCCAGCGCGAGCCCGCGCCCCTGCCGCGTGAACAGGCGGCAGTCGAGCGCCTCCTCCAGCCGCTTGATCTGCTGGCTGACGGCGGCCTGGCTCATGCCGAGTGCGGCGGCCGCGCGGGTGACCCCGCCCACTTCGACGACGGTGAGGAAGGCGCGAACCAGCGCCATGTCGAGATCCCTGCGCATCGTCATATATAATCATTTCCGAACGATCCCATCAAAAACATTCGTTTTTGTTATTCGTTGGATCGCCGTAGCGTGGCGTCATGACCACGAAGATCTCGGGCCTCTGGCTCCCCCTCATTACGCCGTTCAAGGACGGCGCCATCGACTTCGCGAGCTACGACCGGCTGGTGAACCACTACATCGCCAAGGGCGTCGACGGGCTTCTGCCGCTCGGCACGACGGGCGAATCGCCGGCGCTCGACGAGGACGAGATCGCCGCCGTCATCGAACGCACGCTGGCCGTTGCCGACGGTCGCGTGCCGGTGTTCGCGGGCGTGGGCGGCAATGCCACCGCCAAGGTCGAGAAGGAGCTGAAGCGGCTGCGTCATCTGCCGATCGCCGGCATCCTGTCGGTGTGCCCCTACTACAACCGGCCGAGCCAGGACGGGCTGATCGCGCATTTCCGGCGGATCGCCGGTGCCACCGACCGCGACGTGGTGATCTACAACATTCCCTACCGCACCGCGGTGAACCTCTCCAACGACTCACTGCTCGAGCTTGCCGAGGTGCCGAACATCGTCGGCGTGAAGGACAGTTCCGGCAGCGTAGAACAGTCGCTCGAGCTGCTGCGCCGCAAGCCATCGGACTTCGCCGTGCTGACCGGCGAGGACGCGCTGTTCTTCACCATGCGCGCCAACGGCGCCGAGGGCGGCATCCTGGCCGCGAGCCACGTGATGACGGAAGGCTTCGTCGAGGTCGAGCGCTGCTTCCGCGCCAACGATCTCGCCGGCGCGCGCAAGGCCTGGGCGCCGCTCGCCGGCTTCGTGCCGATGCTGTTCGCCGAAGCCAACCCGATGCCGATCAAGCATCTCCTGTGGCGCCAGGGCCTGATCGCCTCGCCGGAATGCCGGCTGCCGCTCACCAGGATCTCCGACGGGCTGGCCCGCCGGCTCGACGCGGTGTTCGCCGGGAAGAAGGCGGCTTAGTCTTTCCAACCGAGAAAGAACAAATCGCTTCTCAACAACGACCTCACCCTGAGGAGCGCTCCGCAGGAGCGCGTCTCGAAGGGTGGGCACGAGCACCTCGTTTGTTGCCGATCCTTCGAGACGGCGCTGATCGCCTCCTCAGGATGAGGTGGGGTGAATCGATTTGAGACCAAAAGGCGGCCTAGCCACGGGCCTTCAGGAGGTCGCGGATTTCCGTGAGCAGCTCCTGTTCCTTGGTCGGCGGCGCGGGTGGCGGTGGCGCCGACTCTTCCTGCTTGGTCACGCGGTTCATGCCCTTGATCACCATGAACAGGACCCAGGCGATGATGAGGAAGTTGACCGTCACGGTGAGGAAGGTGCCGTAGCCGAGCGTGGCGCCGGCTTTCTTGGCGGCGTCGTAGGTAGCGGCCTGGCTGGCGGCCGGCGTCAGGCCGATGAAGTAGTTGGTGAAGTCGAGCCCGCCGGCGATGCGGCCGATGATCGGCATGATGAGGTCGCCGACCAGCGAGTCGATGATCTTGCTGAAGGCCGCGCCGATGATCACGCCGATGGCGAGATCCACGACGTTTCCGCGCATCGCGAACTTCTTGAATTCCTGGAGCATCGACTTTCTCCCCTTGTCGTCGTCAGGTCACGCGCAGCCATACCAGCAAAGCAGAAACCGTGACCACCGAGAAGGCCGTCGTGAGCAGCACGGATGCGGTATTCTGTTCGACCGAGATGTTGAACTGCTTGGCCAGCACGAAGGCGTTGGCCGCCGTCGGCAGCGAAGCCATCAGCAGCGCCACCTTGCCGGCGATCGAATCGATCGGCACGAAGAACGGCAGGATCAGCAGCGCCGCCAATGGCTGCAACAGCAGCTTGATGAGCGTCGCGAGCCCCGCTTCGGCGAGCCCGCTCTTGATCGACTTGTCGGACAGGAACAACCCGATGGCGAACAGCGCGCAGGGCGCGGCGGCGGCGCCCATCAGGTCGAGCCACTTCTCGACCGGCACCGGGATCGGCACGCCGATCCACGAGGCGACGATGCCCAAGGCAATCGAGACCGGCAAGGGATTGCGCGCCACGTTGAAGGCGGCCCGCAGGAAAGTGCGGACGGGACCATGGCCCGCGGCGACCTCGAGTTCGATCAGCATGACGCCGAACACCATCGAGACGACGGCGGTGACGATCACGGTCAGCATGGCGGGCGGCAGCCCCTGCTCGCCGAAGGCTGCAAGGCAGAGCGGCACGCCCATGTAGCCGACGTTCCCCCAGGAGGCGGCGATGCCCTGCAGGCTCATGGCGGCAAGACCGCCTTGCGAAACCAGACGCGTCGTCACCATGCCGACGATGAAGGTCGCGACCACAGCGACGGTGAAGCCGGTCATCAGGGCAGGATCGAGCACGGCGGCGACCGGCGTCCGCGCCAGAGTCCCGAAGAACAGCACCGGCAGGGCGAAGTAGCTCACGAAGGCGTTCAGCGCCGTCGTCGCCTCGGGCCCCAGGATACGCCAGCGGCCGGCCAGATAGCCGGCGAGGATAACGCCGAAGATCGGAAAGGCGACGTTGAGGATGGCCTGCACGGGCTTTCCGATTGCAGTTGCTCTAATCTATTAAGAATTTGACATAAACGGTACAAATCACATAGCATTTTAAGTATATTGCGAGGCCGCGCCCGTCCCCTCACCGCAAGCGGCCCGGGAGAATATCATGCGTCTTTTGATCGCCAGCATGGCCGCCTTGGCGGCTGTCGCTTATGCCGCTCCGTCCTTTGCTCAGGACGAAACGATGCCCGCCCCCACGTCGTCGCCGACGGCCAAGCCCAAGGCCGGCACCACTGCCGCGTCCTGCAACAAGATCAAGAGCAGCTCGCAGCGCAGCGCCTGCCTGAAGAAGGTCCAGGTCGCCAAGGCGCAGCCGGCGAAGAAGACCAAGAAGCCCACGGCCACGCCCGCGGCGCCGAAGTCGCCCGATGTCGGCCAGCTCAATGCCCCCACGAGCGCGCCGTCCTCCGGCCAGGTCAGCGTTCCGCCGCTGCCGTCGAAGACGATTTAACGCGCCTCTCCCGAGAACCGCGCTAGTCTCCGCTCTCCCCAACCCCGGGAGAGCGACATGGCCCATTCGGCCAACCTGATCACGACAGAAGACCTCGCACGCCAGCTCGGCGCTCCCGCGCTGCGCGTGTTCGACTGCACCACCTATCTCAAGCCCGGACCCGACGGGCGCTACATCGCCGAGAGCGGTCGCGCCAACTACGACAAGGGCCACATTCCGGGCGCGGCCTATCTCGACCTCCAGGCCGACCTCTCCGACAAGACATCGAAGCTGCGCTTCACCCTGCCGTCGCTGGAGGACCTCACGAAGGCCTTCGCGGCCAAGGGCGTGGGCCACGGCACCTTCGTCGTTCTCTACAGCCATGCCTCGCCCGTGTGGGCGAGCCGCATCTGGTGGATGCTGCGCGCCGTCGGCTTCGACGAAGTGGCGATCCTCGACGGCGGCCTCGACAAATGGAAGGCGGAAGGACGTCCGCTCTCGACCGAACCTGCAACGCATCCACCCGCCACGCTGTCGCTGCGTGGTCGTCCCGAGATCTTCGTCGACAAGGACAGGATCAGGAGTGCGATCGGCGATCCATCGACGCTGACCCTGAACGCACTCAGCCACGACCAGCACAATGGCGCGGGCGGCGTGGTCTATGGCCGTCCTGGCCGCATCGCCGGCTCCTCCTGCGTGCCGGCCGCCAGCCTGTTCGGGCCGGACAAGGCACTGAAGCCGATCGCCGACCTGCGCGCCGCCTTCGAGGGCGTCGGAGCGGCGCCCGACAAGCGCGTGCTGGTCTATTGCGGCGGCGGCATTGCCGCCACGCTGGACGCTTTCGTGCTGACGGCCCTCTTGGGTCACAGGAACGTCTCGGTGTACGACAATTCCATGCAGGAATGGGCCAACGACCCGGCCCTGCCCATGGAAACCGGCTGACGAGGGAGGAAGAAGTGACGGCCTATATCATCGTCGAGATCGACACCAGGGACGAAGAGCTGATGGCGGAGTACCGCAAGCACACGCCGGGGCTGGTCTCCAAGTTCGGCGGCAAGTTCATCGTGCGCGGCGGCAACTGCACGAGCCTCGAAGGCGGCTGGACGCCGGCCCGCGTCGTGGTGCTGGAGTTCCCCGACCGCGCCAAGGCCGAGCGCTTCTATCATTCGGAGGAGTACAAGCCCGTCCTCGCGATGCGACTGAAGGCGGGTCACTCCAAGGCGATCCTGGTCGACGGCCATAATGGCTGAGGTGGCCGCCTACCGGGCTGTCGGCACGCTCTACAATGCGCTGATGACCGGCCTGGTCATCAGTCTCGTGTCGCGACGCGGGGGCGACACGGCGCGCGAATACATCTTCCGCCACTTCCGCCGGCAGCATCTCGACAAGTTCCTGCCCGGGCTCCAGAAGCTCGGCATCGCGGGCGAGAAGGACGCGCCGGCCTGCGCGCTCTACCATTATCACTCCAACGCGCTGGGCGGGGTGAAGACGGGCTATCTGCGCGAGAGCGACACCAAGGCGTGGGTGCGCTATCCGCCGCCGCGCTGGATGTGGAAGGGCACCGCCATCGCTGCCGTGCCGCACGACGTGTCGGCGGCCTTCCTGCACGCCTGGCACGGCCACAACGGCACCTCCCTGAAGAACACCGGCCTCGGCTTCGTCTGCACCGGCATGACGGTCGACGGCAAGCCCGGCCTCGAAGGCTACTATTACGACTACGGCCGGCCGCTGAAGGAGGAGGAGCGCGTCCGCTTCGCCTACGACGAGGAGATGCCGCGCATCGACTGGAAGACGCAGCCGAAGCTCGAGACGGCAAACTGGCCCGAGGAGCGCCGCCTGCGCACCTTCCGCTCCTATGCGATGGGCTACGTGCAGACCATGCTACCGGTCCTGCAGGACCAGCTCGGCCCGAAGGATGCAGCCACCGAGATGGGCCGTGTCGCGCGCCTGGTCGGGCTGCAGTTCCACGAGGAGACGGCGCGCGACCTCGACCTGCCGACCGACGTCGAGACGGGCGATCTCGACAGCGCGCGCCTGTTCGCGCGCTGGCTGTCCGCGATCCTCGCCGCCGAGGGTGAGGAAATCGTCACCGAGGAGAAAGACGGCGCGGTGGTCGTTCGGATGGAAGGCTGGAAGCTCGCTCGCGAACTGCAGCTCGCCGATCCGCTGGCCGGCTTCGACGCCTGGAACGAGCTGTGGCTCGGCGCCGCCGGCGCGCACGACCGCTTCCTGAAGGTCGAGACCAGCCGCAGTTACGGCGACAAGGGCTGGCAGGCGGCCTGGCGGATCGCACCGAGATAGCCTGCGGGGAGCAGACGGCCGGCAATCCGTTCGCCGACTTCGTCAAGTCCGACCCAGCTTGCTTCGTGATGCTCATGACTGAGGGCAATCGCGCCCTCGGCCTGTAGCGTGCAGGCATAGGCGACGATGCGCACGAAGCGCTGCGGCAACACCTCGAACAGATGCTCGTCAACAAGACTGCCGACCTCGACGGCGAGTCCCGTTTCCTCACGCATCTCGCGGATGAGCGCCGCACGATGATCTTCACCCGGATCCGGCCGCCCGCCCGGCAGGTCCCATTCGTCCCGCTCGTTCAGCAACAGCAGGACGCGGCTCTCATGGATCAGCACGCCCTTGATCGAAAGCGGATAGCTCACGGGCTCGCCCATCGCATTTGAATTGAAGGTCCTTCGCTGAGCTCAGAATGACAATTTTGCTGGGATTGGCGCCGTGCGTCGATGCAGAAAACGGTGTCATCGTGAGCGCAGCGAAGGACCTTGTTTGCCCTCGGAAAACACAGGCCGGCCACCTGCCTACGAGCGGAGGCGAGAGCCGCAGACCGATGCCCGCACAAAAAGAAAAGGCCGGGGATCGCTCCCCGGCCTTTCCGCAATCCTTGAGAAGAATGGATTTTAGAAGTCCATGCCGCCCATGCCGCCGTCGCCACCCGGCGGCATCATCGGGGCCTTCTTCTCCGGCTTCTCGGCGATCATGGCTTCCGTCGTGACCAGCAGGCCGGCCACCGAGGCGGCGTCCTGCAAGGCGGTACGGACGACCTTGACCGGGTCGATGATGCCGGACTTGATCATGTCGACATAGTCGCCCTTCTGGGCGTCGAAGCCGAAGTTCGTGTCCTTCTGCTCGAGCATCTTGCCCGCAACGACGGCGCCGTCGTAGCCGGCGTTCTCGGCGATCTGGCGGACGGGCGCCTGCAGCGCACGACGCACGATCTCGATGCCGACCTTCTGGTCGTCGTTGGAGGTGCGGACCTTGTCCAGCGCGCGGATCGCGTAGAGCAGGGCCGAACCGCCGCCGGCGACGACACCCTCTTCCACCGCAGCCTTGGTGGCGTGCATGGCGTCGTCAACGCGGTCCTTCTTCTCCTTCACTTCGACTTCGGTGGCGCCGCCGACCTTGATGATCGCAACACCGCCGGCGAGCTTGGCCAGGCGCTCCTGGAGCTTCTCGCGGTCGTAGTCCGAAGTGGTCTCCTCGATCTGCGCGCGGATCTGGCTGATGCGGGCCTGGAGGTCCGCCTTCTTGCCCGAGCCGTCGACGATCGTGGTGTTTTCCTTCTCGACGATGACCTTCTTGGCCTTGCCGAGCATGTCGAGCGTGACGTTCTCGAGCTTGATGCCGAGGTCCTCGGAGATCAGCTGACCGCCGCACAGGATCGCCATGTCCTCGAGCATCGCCTTGCGACGATCACCGAAGCCCGGCGCCTTGACGGCGGCGATCTTCAGGCCGCCACGCAGCTTGTTCACGACCAGGGTCGCCAGGGCCTCGCCCTCGACGTCCTCGGCGATGATCAGCAGCGGCTTGCCCGACTGCACAACCGCCTCGAGCACCGGCAGCATCGCCTGCAGGCCCGACAGCTTCTTCTCGAACAGCAGGATGTACGGCGAGTCGAGCTCGGCGATCATCTTGTCGGCGTTCGTGATGAAGTACGGCGAGAGATAGCCGCGGTCGAACTGCATGCCCTCGACAACGTCCAGCTCGGTGTCCAGGCTCTTGGCCTCTTCCACCGTGATGACGCCTTCGTTGCCGACCTTCTTCATGGCTTCGGCGATCATCTTGCCGATCGACTTGTCGCCGTTGGCCGAGATGGTGCCGACCTGGGCGACTTCGTCCGTGCCCGTGATCTTCTTGGCGCGCGCCTTGATGTCCTCGACGGCCGCGTCGACCGCGAGGTCGATGCCGCGCTTGAGGTCCATCGGGTTCATGCCCGCCGCGACCGACTTCACGCCTTCGCGCACGATCGCCTGGGCGAGAACGGTCGCCGTCGTCGTGCCGTCGCCGGCGATGTCGTTGGTCTTCGAGGCCACTTCGCGCACCATCTGGGCGCCCATGTTCTCGAACTTGTCGGAGAGCTCGATCTCCTTGGCGACGGTAACGCCGTCCTTGGTGATGCGCGGGGCGCCGAACGACTTGTCGATGACGACGTTACGGCCCTTCGGGCCGAGCGTGACCTTCACCGCGTCGGCGAGAATGTCGACGCCGCGCAGCATGCGCTGGCGGGCATCGGCGCTAAAACGGACTTCCTTGGCTGCCATTTTCTATTCCTCTCGAATGTTGTGATTGATTCGGGTGCGAAGCGGCGCCTTAGGCGGCCTTCTTCATCGAAGCCGAGGCTTCGATGATGCCCATGATGTCGGATTCCTTCATGATCAGGAGATCCTGGCCGTCGATCTTGATCTCGGTGCCCGACCACTTGCCGAACAGGACGCGGTCGCCCTTCTTGACGTCGAGCGCAACCAGGTTGCCCTTCTCGTCACGGGCGCCCGGACCGACGGCGACGATCTCGCCTTCCATCGGCTTTTCCTTGGCGGTGTCGGGAATGATGATCCCGCCCTTGGTCTTGCCTTCTTCTTCTACGCGCTTGACCACGACTCGGTCGTGAAGCGGACGGAACTTCATGGTTCTTCCTCCAGTGGACTGTTGACCCTGCGCAACCTGACGGCTGCGGCGAATACGTTGCTGTCAGCACTCTCAGACAGTGAGTGCCAATGGCGCAGGGGATTTAGGGTCGCCACCGGTCTGAGTCAAGGAGACTGGCGAAAGGTTCCCAAAGTCGCTTCGCACTGGCAGCAATCGGCACATACTGCTGCTAAGCATTTGATCTGGAACGATTTTTGCTGATTTCCTGGCGAGGTTGCGTGACTATTCCCGCAGCCGCACCAAGTCAAGGAGAGGCTAGGATGGACAGCAGTTTCGTTGCGCAGCTCAAGGATTACCGCATCACGACCGCCGAAATTCTCTACTGGATGCCCGACCACAATCACGTCCTGCAGAGTTTCGTCTGGCAGAATCTGGATCTGGCGCCCCGTTTCCCCGCCCTCACCAAGTTCCTCGATTTCTGGGAGAACAATCTCGACGGCAAGGTTCACCGGGTTCGCGTGGCCAACGCCCAGCTCGTGAAGCCGGCCGAATTCCGCTTCTCCTGCGGCCTATACGCCCTGCATTGACCGGCGTGCGGCGTCGTACTCGGAGGCGGTGCGCTCGATCAGCGCCGCCACCGGGGGGACGTCGCGAACCCCGGAAACCGAGTGACCCGCGCTCCAGATGTCCTTCCAGCGCTTGGCATCCGGCCGGTCCCGCTCGGCGGCGTTGATGTCCTTCGATATGTCGATCTTGCCGCGCACCGGCAGGTTGTCGGGATCGAGGCCGGCCGCGGCGATCGAGGGGCGCAGCATGTTGGTTTCGAGCCCGGTGAAGGCCCGGGTCAGAAGCACGTCGTCGAGACGGCTCGATACGAGCATTTCCTTGTAGGCGTCCTTGGCCAGGCTTTCGCGCGTGGCGATGAACCGGGTGCCCATGTAGGCGAGGTCGCAGCCCAGAGCCTGGGCAGCGGCCACGGCATGACCGTCGGCCATGCCGCCCGCCATCACGACGATGCCGTCCCAGAACTGACGCACCGCCCGCACGAAGGCGAAGGGATTGGCCCAGCCGGTCTGGCCGCCGGCACCGGCCGTCAGCAGCACCAGCCCGTCGACCCCGGCCGCCACCGCCTTCTCGGCGTGGCGCACCGAGGCGACGTCGGCCAGCACCAGGCAACCCGCATCCTTCAGCGGCTTCATCACCGGCTCGGGTGAACCGACCGAGGTGATGACGATCTCGGCCTTGTGACGAAGCACGGCCGCGAGGTCGTCGGGCACGCGCGGGTTGGAGCGGTGCACGATCAGGTTCGGACACCAGGGCACCGGCGCACGACCGTCGGCATCGGCGGCGCGCCTGGCGTCGTCGGCCATGCCTGCCAGCCAGACGTCGAGTTCCTCGACAGTGCGGCAGTTGGCGGTCGGGAAGGAACCCACGACACCGGCGCGGCAGGCCGCCGTCACAAGGGCGGGGCCGGAGACGAGGAACATCGGCGCCGCGATCAGCGGCAGGCGGAGGCGGTCACGAAGGGATGCAGGCAGGGACATGGCGCGAGCTTAGCTCAGCGCGGGGCGACACCGAAGATGCGCCATCGGACCGCCACGCGAACGCGGCGGTCCATGGATCGCAACCGGGATCAGGCGGCGGCCGTGAGGCCTTCCTGCTCCAGCACGCGCTGCACGGCCGGGCGGGCCTTCATGCGCTCGTAGTGGGCGGCGACGTTCTTGGGCAGCGGCATCTTCATGCGGGCCGCGGCCCAGAAGCTGACGTAGAACAGGGCGGCATCGGCCACCGAGAACTTGCCCGCCAGGTACTCCTTGCCTTCGAGCGCCTTGTCCATCAGCGCCAGGCCCTTCTCCATGATCTCCTTGCCGCGCGCCTTCACCTTGTCGTGGTCGGCCTCGGTCGGCGCGAAGTTGGCCGGACGGAACATGCGGCTGAAACCCTGCATGTGCATGGTCGACACGGCATAATCCATCGCTTCGAGCGCCGCGGCCTCGCCATCGGCATCGGACGGCAGCAGGCCGGCTTCGGGGTTCTTGCGGGCGAGCCACACGGCGATCGCGGGGAACTCCGTGAGCACGGAGCCGTCGTCGCGCTGCAGGGTCGGGACCTTCGACTTCGGATTGAGCTTCACGAAATCCGGGCCGTACTGCTCCTGCTTGGCGCCGTCGACCTTGTGCGCGTCGTAGGGCTTGCCGATTTCCTCGAGCAGCACGTGGATGCCGATCGAACAGGCGCCGGGCATGTAATAGAGCTTCATGATTCTCTCCCTAAAGCAGGTGATTGGTGGGGACGGTCCACGCTAGCATTGGGACCTTAAGGGGGAAACGATAATGGCAAGTAATGGACTGAGGGCACTCGTCGGCACCAAGCCCACGAAGATCGGGACCTTCCTGTTCGAGTTCGCCACGCCCGGCATCGGACAGATACTGAAGGCGGCCGGCGCCGATTTCGCCGTGCTCGACATGGAACATACCGGTTTCGGCTTCGATACCGTCCGCCAGGTCGTGCGCTACATGCAGGCCGCAAACCTGCCCATCGTGGTGCGCGTGCCGTCGCAGTCGCGTCACCACATCTCGCGCGCGCTCGACACCGGCGCCGACGGCGTGATGGTGCCGATCGTCTCGTCGGTCGAGCAGGCCAAGGCAGTCCTCGATGCGGCCAAATACTGGCCGGACGGCACGCGCGGCGTGGCGCTCGGCCTCGCGCACGAGCGCTTCGCGATGCGTTCCGAGCCACTGCTGCCGCGCTTCGCCGAACAGAACGCCCGCACCGCCATCATCCTGCAGGTCGAGGATCCGCGCGGCGCCGCGGCCGCCGACGAGATCGCCTCGATGCCGGGCGTCGACATGCTGTGGCTCGGCCACAACGACCTCAGCGTCGCGATGGGCGAACCTGGCGCCTTCGACCATCCCGACTTTCTCACCGCCGAGCAGGCGACGATCGCGGCCGCGAAGAAGCACGGCAAGTCCGCCGGCCGCCTCGCCGTCGATGCCAAACAGGCCGCCCAGTTCGTGAAGCTCGGCTACGACTTCGTCTCGATCGCGGGCGACGTCTGGCTGCTCCAGCAGGCTTTCGCTGCGGGCGTCGAGACGATCCGCAGTTCGTCGTCCTGACCCGAAAAATCTTCTCCTCCCCCGTTTGACGGGGGAGGAACGACTCTCACCTGATCCTGACCGGCAGCGAGCGGATGCCGCGGATGAAGTTGGAATAGAGGCGCACCGGCGGTCCCACGACCTCGATCTCGAGGTCGCGCTTCAGCAGCTCTTCCCACAGGATCCGGATCTGCATCTCGGCGAGGCGGTCGCCGACGCAGCGATGGATGCCGGCGCCGAACGACAGATGATGCCGTGCCTTCGGCCGGCCGACGACGAAACGCTCGGGCTCGTCGATCGCCGCCTCGTCGCGATTGCCCGAGACGTACCACATCACCACCTTGTCGCCGGCGCGGATCTGCTTGCCGGCGAGTTCGCAGTCCTTGCGCGCGGTGCGGCGCATGTGGATCACCGGCGTCGCCCAGCGGATCGTCTCCGACACGAGGCTCGGCATCAGCGCGGGATCGGCCTTCACCTTCTCGACCTCCCGCGGATTGTCGAGCATCGCCATCAGGCCCGAACTCATCGAGTTGCGGGTCGTGTCGTTGCCGCCCACGATCAGCAGCGCGAAGTTCCCGATGAACTCGCGCGTCGGCATGTTCTTCGTCGCCTCGCTGTGCGCCATCATCGAGATCAGGTCGAAGGTCGGCGGCTTCGCCACCCGCTCCTGCCACAGCGCCGCCATGGTCTCGGCCATGTTCCTGAGTTCGGCCATGCGCGCTTCGTTGGTCTTAACGATCGCATCCTCGGCCTCGATGTTGCAGATCGCCACGTCGGACCAGAAGGTGAGCTTGCGACGGTCCCCCTGCGGGAAGTCGAACAGTGTCGCCAGCATCATGGCGGTGAGTTCGGTCGAGACGCGGTCGGCCCAGTCGAAGGTCTCGCCGCGGGGCAGGCCGTCCAGCACCTGGGCGGTGCGCTGGCGGATCAGCCCCTCCATGTTGGCGAGGTTGGACGGCGCCACGATCGGCGCCACGGTCTTGCGCTGGGCGGTGTGGCGCGGCGGATCCATGCGGATGAAGTTGGGCAGTTCCTCGCCCTGGGGCTGGTCGGTGATCTGGATGCCGCCCAGTTCCGAGGCTGAGGAGAAGGTCGCCGGGTCGAGCTCGACCTTCGTTATGTCGGCATACCGGGTGACCGACCAATAAGGGCCGAACGGGCTCTCCGGATGGAAATGAACCGGGTCTTCCCGCCGCAAACGGGCGAAATGCGGCCCCCAATTATCCTCGCGGTAGAGCTGCGGCTGGCTGACATCGGCATGTTCTTGCATTGGGAGCCTCCCTATTCTCAAGGCCGCCTGTGGGGTGGTTCCAAGTCAAGCGCTTTCGTCGCAACGGCGCCTCATTTGGCTCGTTGACAGCGCCGGAGGCGGAGCGCAAACCCTCGCCGCGCCGCCGTCCAGGCGGCGTTCGATATCATGGCACCAGCCGAAACCAGCCAGTCCTCCTCCCGCGAACCCGCCACCAGCACCCCGCATGCCCCTCATCCGGCAGGCGCTGCACTGGTTGTCGGTGCGCTCGGCGTCGTGTTCGGCGACATTGGCACCAGCCCGCTCTACGCACTGCGCGAGACGTTTCTCCACGGCTCCGGAATGGCGCCGACGCCGGAGCATGTGCTGGGCGTGCTGTCGATGCTGTTCTGGGCGGTCACGCTCACCGTCACCATCAAGTACGTCGTGCTCATCATGCGCGCCGACAACAAGGGCGAAGGCGGCGTGCTGGCGCTGGCGACCCTGGCGACAAGGGGCCTGAGCGGCAAGGCACGCAAGACCCGCCGGGCCATCCTGGTGCTCGCCGTGATCGGACTGGCGCTGTTCTACGGCGACGCCATGATTACCCCGGCCGTCTCGGTGATGAGCGCCGTCGAGGGCCTGTCGGCCGCCGAGCCTGCGCTCACGCCCTTCGTCCTGCCGCTGTCGCTGATCATCCTGATCGGGCTGTTCGTGCTGCAGGCCCGCGGCACCGCCGACGTCGGCCGGCTGTTCGGCCCGGTCATGCTGGTCTGGTTCGTCGTGCTGGGCGTGTTGGGAGCCTGGCAGATCGCCAAGAACCCCTCGGTGCTCGAGGCCATCAACCCGATACATGCCTACTATCTCGTCACCGACCAGGGTTTCGGCATCTTCTGGGCGTTCGGCTCCATCGTTCTGGCCGTGACCGGCGCGGAAGCGCTGTATGCGGACATGGGCCATTTCGGCCGCAAGCCCATCCGGATCGGCTGGGTAGGCCTTGTGATGCCGGGCCTGCTGCTGAACTATTTCGGCCAGGGTGCGCTCATAATCGCGAACCCCGAGGTCGTCCGGCAGGTCTTCTTCGAGCTGGTTCCGAAGGACTACATCATCGTCCTGGTCATCCTCTCGACGCTGGCGGCGGTCATCGCCTCGCAGGCGGTCATCACCGGCGTCTTCTCGCTGACCCGCCAGGCCATCCAGCTCGGCTATCTGCCGCGTATGGAGATCCACCACACCTCCGATACCGCGATCGGCCAGATCTACATTCCGCGCGTGAACTGGCTGCTGATGTCGTGCGTCGTGGCCCTGGTCGTGGGCTTCGGCTCGTCGGGCGCGCTCGCCGGCGCATACGGCCTCGCCGTGACGGGCGCCATGCTCGTCGACGCCGCGCTCGCCATGGCCGTGGCCATCCTGGTCTGGCGCTGGTCCTGGCCGCTCGCCGCGGCGGTGTTCGGCTTCCTGGCCATTCCCGACCTCGCCTTCTTCATCGCCAACGCGCTGAAGATCCCCGACGGCGGCTGGCTGCCGATGATCGTGGCCGCGCTGATCTACTTCACCATCATGACCTGGCGGCGTGGCCGTCGACTGGTCGCCACGGAACTCAGCGAAGGCTCGCTGCCGCTCAAACAGTTCCTCGAGCGCATGGAACGCGCGCCGGACCGCGTCGCCGGCACCGCCGTCTTCCTGACCGCCGACGCCGGCCACACGCCGGCCGCCTTCCTGCACAACCTCAAGCACAACAAGGTCCTGCACGAGCGCATCATCATCCTGCAGGTCGACACGATGGACGTGCCCGTGGTGTCGGAAGCCAACAGGGTCGAGGTCGAGCGTCTCGGCAAGGGCTTCCACACCGTGATCGCCCATTACGGCTTCACCGAACAGCCCGACATCCCCGAGGCGCTGCGCGCCTGCCGGCCGCATGGCATCGCCTACGACGAGATGGAGACCTCGTTCTTCCTGGGCCGCGAGACCCTGGTGCCGTCGCAGCATTCCAGGCTCGGCCGCTGGCGCCGCGACTGGTTCATCTCGCTCTCCCATTCGGCCTCGGCCACCAAGACCTTCTTCCGTATCCCGCCCAACCGCGCTATCGAACTCGGCAACCAGATCCAGATCTGAGGCCGTACGCCATGCCGCGTTCTCCGCTCGTCCTGCTGCCGGGCCTGCTCAACACACGCCGCGTCTACGATCACCAGGTCGAGGCGCTGGCCGACATCGCCGATTTCACGATCCCCGAACTCTGGCACCACGAGACGATGGCGGCGATGGCCGAGGCGACGCTCGCCCTGGCGCCACCGACCTTCGCCCTCTGCGGCTTCTCGATGGGCGGCTACGTCGCGTTCGAGATCTTCCGCCGCGCGCCGCATAGGGTCGAACGCATCGCCCTGATGGACACCCAGGCCGGCCCCGATTCGCCCGAGACGGCAGCGCGCCGGCGCGGCTTCATCGAGCAGACCCGTATCGGCCGCTTCCATGGCGTGCATCCAACCCTGCTGCCGCAGCTCGTTCATCCCTCGCGCGCCGCCGACACGGCCGTCACGCAACCCCTGCTCGACATGGCGACCGAGGTGGGCGGCGACGGGTTCGTGCGCGAGCAGCAGGCCATCCTGGGCCGCGCCGACAGCCGTCCGCTGCTGGTCGACATCGAGGTGCCGGCGCTGGTCGTCGTCGGACGCCAGGACCTCGTCACGCCGCCGGCGCGCGCCGAGGAGATCGCCACCGACATCGCCAACGCGCGGCTCGTGGTGATCGAGGAGTGCGGACACATGGCGCCGCTGGAGAAACCGGCCGAGGTCTCGGCCGCCCTGAGGAGATGGTTGACGCAATGAACACGATCTACGCCCGCGAGGACGATCTCGGTGCAGACGAGTACATCGACGTGGTCGCCAAGTCGGGCCTGAACCGCCCGATCGGCGACCGGCCGCGTATCGAGCAGATGTTGAAGCAGGCCAACCTGATCCTGACCGCGCGCCAGGACGGCAAGCTGGTGGGCTTCGCGCGCTCGCTCACCGACTTCTGCTTCTGCTGCTATCTCTCCGACCTCGCGGTCGACAAGGCCTGCCAGGGGCAGGGCATCGGAAGGCGCCTGATCGAGATGACCCGCACCGAGGCGGGCGGCGCCAACACCACGACGCTGCTGCTCTCGGCCCCGACGGCGATGACGTACTACGAAGGCATCAAGATGCCCAAGGCGGACAACTGCTTCCTCTACCGCCGCCAGCAGTAGGGCCGGCTATCGGGTCGACACGCCGGCTTCCGTGACGATGGCGTCCGTCGGCACGTCGTAGGTCTGCGGATAGATGGTGCGGAGGGCGAGGCGCTCGTAGCCCACGCCCACGATGCGCGGGCGGCGCGGCAAGGCGGCCAGCGTGCGGTCGTAATAGCCGCCGCCATGTCCCAGCCGGTAACAGGCCGCGTCGTAGCCGACGACGGGCGCGATCACGACATCCGGCGTCACGAGCGTTCCTCCGGCTGGCACCGGAATGGTCCAGACACCGGGCCGGAGCGGCTCGCCGCGGCTCCAGGTGCGGAACTCCAACGGCGAGCGCGGGGCAACGACCACCGGCAGAGCCGCGATCGCGCCGCGCACCGAGAGTCCCTCGATCCAGAAACGCAGGTCGGGCTCACCGCGGAACGGCAGGTAGGCGGCAACGGTCTTCCCGGACAGATCCCCGAGCAACCGGTCGAGTTCACGGGCGATCCGGTCCGAGAGACCGCGCCTCTCCTCGGCCGGGATGGCCCGCCGCAACGCGACCAACCGCTCGCGCTCGACGGAGCGCCAACGCTTCAAATCCTGCTGCTGCCGGGGGTCCTGGTCGGACAACGCACCTGAAGCTGGATCGACGAGATGGATCATGCAGGCCGGCGAGCCGTAGTCGTCGTCCGGCCCGTCACGTCCTGCATCGTTGTCGTGGGCGATCATGCGATCACCGGGTTGGCGAGACTGATGTTGCCCGCGTGGCAAGAAAGCATGTGCGCCAGGTCGGCATGGTCTTGCCGTGGAAGGCGCCGCACATCTCAGGGACCGCGTTGGGCGGCGAGCGCCCTCTGCAACTGGGCATCGAAGCCGTTCAGCGTCTGGTCGAAGGGCCCGGCCTCCGTTCCCTGCAACTGGAGCTGCACCGTGATCCTGCGACCCGTGCGCATCTGCTGCAGCAGCTGGCCCGACTTGTAGTCGTCGAACTGGCAGATGCCCTGGCCGCAGGTGCTGGTCGAGATGAAGGGGTTCGAATCGACCTGGACGCTGGCCCGCACCCCCTGTCCGTCGCCGACGACGGAGAGCTTGTTGTAGGCCGCCGAGTAGCGCATCACGAGGAACTGGCCGAGCAGGCTGTTACCGTCGATCGTGGCCTGCACGCCGCAATCCTTGCCGCCCTCCATGGTGCAGGACGTCACCCACTTGTCGGGCGGCTGGTCCTGCGAGGCGGCCGGCAGCGAAAGGGTCAGGGCGGCGGCCGAAAGGCCGGCGGCCACGAGTGCGTATCGCTTCATCGGTCGCCTAGCTCCCGCGTTTGCCAATGTTTCAAGGGCCACCTATGTAGCGCCGCGGCCACACGCTGACAAAGGAACCCTTCGCATGTCCGAGACCCTGAAACTCGTCGCGTTCTGCGGCAGCCTGCGCAAGGCATCGCTCAATCGCCTGTCTCTTCAGGCCTTCGTCGAACGACTCCCCGCCGGCACCTCCTGCGAGACGATCGAGATCGGCGACTGGCCGCTCTATGACGCCGACGTCCAGGCCAAGGGCTTCCCCGACAAGGTGCAGGCCGCGCAGAAGGCCATGCTGGAGGCCGACGGCATCGTGCTGGTCAGCCCGGAATACAATTACGGAATCTCGGGCGTGCTGAAGAACGCGATCGACTGGCTGTCGCGCATGACGCCGCAGCCCTTCGCCGCCAAGCCGGTCGCGCTGTTCGGCGCCTCGATGGGCGTGCTCGGCACGGCGCGCGCACAGTACCAGCTTCGCCAGACGCTGGTGTTCCTCGACGGCCGTCCGGTCAACAAGCCCGAGGTCATGATCGCCCAGGCGCAGAACAAGTTCGCCGACGGCAAACTCACCGACGAGATGACGGGCAAGCTGCTCGGCGATCTCGGCGCCGCGCTGGCGCTCGCCTGCCGCCAGGCGAAGGCGGCCGCCGCCGTCAAATAGGTCGATCCAGCTTCCGGCAGGGACTGGCTGACCCTTCGGCCCACACCGAAGGAATGTCGACCGCGATCGTGTTAGCAAGGAGGGATGGCGTCGAGACTGCCCCTCCTCATCCTGCTGATCGCCGTCACTTGCCTCAGCCAGTTCTATCGCGTGTCGAACAGCGTGATCGCGCCCGAGCTGGTGCGCGACCTCGACCTCAGCGCGCGGCAGCTCGGCTGGGCCGGCAGCGCCTTCTTCTTCGCGCTGTTCGCGGTGCAGATACCGGTCGGCCTGTGGTTCGATCGGTTCGGCGCGCGCCGCACGGTGGCGGTCCTGTCGCTGCTGGCGATGCTGGGCTCGATCTGGATCGCGCGCGCCCCGGATGCCGCCGATCTCATCGCCGGCCGCACCATCGTGGGCGTCGGTTGCGCCGCCTCGTTCATGTCCGTCGTCTTCCTGTGCTCGCGCTGGTTCGAGCAGGCCAAGCTCGCCACGCGCCTCTCCTGGGTGTTCGCGGCCTCCAACATCGGCACGCTGGCGGCGGCGACGCCGCTCGCCTGGATCGCGGCGACGGTCGGATGGCGCGCCGGCTTCCTGGGTCTCGCCGCCGTCACCCTGCTGGTGGCCATCGGCTTCCTCGTCTTCGTACGCGACCGGCCGCCGGAGTATCGCGGCCCTGAAGCGGCCAAGGAGTCGCCCGGGCAGATCCTGCGTGGCCTCTGGGAAGTCTGGCGGACGCCCGGCCTCGGCCCCGTGCTGTCGATGCACTTCTTCGCCTACGCCACGATGCTCACCGTGCTCGGCGTGTGGGGCGGCCCCTATCTCTACGACGTGCACAAGCTCGACGGCGTGGCACGCGGCAACGTGCTGCTCGCCATGGGTGTCGCTCAGATCCTGGGCATCCTGGCCTACGGGCCGATGGATCGCGTCCTGCGCTCGCGCAAGCGCGTGGTGTTCTGCGGCGCGGCAATCTCGATGGTGCTGCTGGCGATCCTGGCGGCACTGCCCAACCCGCCACTTTGGCTCGCCGTGACGCTGCTGATCGCCTTCTGCTTCTTCTGCGCCTACGGCACGGTGATCGTGGCGCAGGGGCGTGCGTTGTTCCCCGACCGCCTGGCCGGCCGCGGCGTCACCACCGTCAACATGGCGCAGTGCCTGGGTCTCGCGGTGCTGCCCGCCCTCGCGGGTTACATCGTCGAGGCTTTCGGCGCCGGCGACACCGCCTATCGCTGGGTGTTCGGCATGCTCGCCGCCGGCCTCGCGCTCGGTTCGATCGCTTACGTTCGGGCACGCGACAGCTTCACGGCGCGCACGTAAGGTCAGCGCCCCACGGAGGCGCTCATGCTCGCATCGATGCTTCGCGTCACGGCCCTCGCTCTGGCGCTGCTCGTCACAGCCGCCGGCGGTGCGATTGGACAGAGCCAGCCGGAATCGTCGTCGTCGCAACGCGTGCCGGCGCCCGATCGCCACGCCGCCACGGGATTGAGCTTTCCACAGCAGATCGCCGGTGCGACCAGGTTCGGCTCCACGGATTTCGGGAAGACGGCGGGCAAGCCGGAGCTCGGCTATGGCTGGAATTACCGGATCGGCGACCAGCTCATTGCAACCGTCTATGTCTACGATCTCTCTATCAGGTCGATTCCCGACGGACCGTCGAGCCCGGTCGTCCAGCAGCAATTCCAGACGTCGCTGCAGGAAATCCACCAGCTCGCGAAATACAATCGCTACGAGGACATCAAGACGGCCAGAGGGCCTACCGACTGCACGATCGGCAGCCTGGTCTTCCGCTGCATCACCCTCTCCGCGATCCGCAGCGCCGACAGGAAGCCCGTCTACTCGGCGCTGATGCTGACCGGCTATCGCGACAACTTCCTGAAGCTGCGCCTCGACTGGCTGGAAGGCTCGGCCATCAGCCAGTCGATGGTCGACGGATTCACGCAGACCCTGGTCGGCGCGATGACGCGCTGACTATTTCGTCGCTTCCTTGAGATAGGCGACGAGGTCGGCAAGCTGGCCGGCATTCTTCACGCCGTTGTAGAGCATCTTGGTGCCCGGCACCTTGCCCTTGGGGTCGCGGCTGTATTCGGCGACCGTCGTATCGTCCCAGACGATACCCGAGTTCTTCATGGCGTCGGAAGACTCGTAGCCGCCGCCCGTGCCGGCTTTGCGGCCGAACAGGCCGTGCAGGTTGGGACCGGTGTGGCTCGTGCCGTCCTTCTCCACGGTGTGGCAGGCCTTGCACTGGGTGTTGAAGACGCGCTGCCCCTTCGAGGCTTCTCCGGATTGCGCGGCGGCAGGGCCACCCGCGGTCGCCATGCCGGCGACGATCACAGCGGCGGCAGTGATCCAATTGTTCATCACGCTACTCCTGATGTTCCGGCAAATGATGCCCTATATCTGGCCGATGAGGTTGAGCCTGTTCGACGCAGATGGCGGAAAGGAGGCGCTGGCGCCCGGCGCCACGGTGTTGCGCGGATTCGCACGAAAGCGTGATATCGCGCTGCTGGCCGCCATCGAGGATGTCGCGGCCCGGGCACCGTTCCGGCACATGGTGACGCCTGGCGGCTTCCAGATGTCGGTGGCGATGACCAATTGCGGCGCGGCCGGCTGGATCACCGATCGCTCCGGCTACCGCTATCAGGCGCACGACCCGCAAAGCGGGCTGCCGTGGCCCGCGCTGTCGCCTGCCTTCCTCTCGCTCGCCGATGAAGCCGCGACTGCGGCGGGCTTCGCGAACTTCGTGCCCGACGCCTGCCTGATCAACCGCTACGAGCCCGGCACGAAGCTGTCGCTGCACCAGGACAAGGACGAGGCCGATTACGACCATCCCATCGTCTCGGTATCCCTCGGCCTGCCCGCCACCTTCCAGTTCGGTGGACAGAAGCGCGCCGATCCCGTCCGGAAGGTCGCGCTGGAACATGGCGACGTGGTCGTCTGGGGCGGCCCGTCACGCCTGTTCCATCACGGCGTGCTGACATTGAAAAGCGGCGAGCATCCGCTGACCGGACGCCGCCGCTTCAACCTCACGCTCCGGAAAGCGCTTTGAGAGTCGCTTCTTCAATATCAACCTCACCCTGAGGAGCGCCCGCCGGGCGCGTCTCGAAGGGTGGGCCACGGCCTCGGTGTTGCCCACCCTTCGAGACGCACCGCTTCGCGGTGCTCCTCAGGGTGAGGTCTAAGTGGAGCCGGACGCCCTACTCCGGCTTGATGTTCTGTTCCTTGATCAGCTTCGTCCAGCGCTTCTCCTCCTTGTCGAGGAACGTCTTGAACTCGGCCGGTGTCGAGGCCCGGATTTCCACGCCCTGCGGCTTGAAGCGATCAATCATCTCGGGTTCGGCGGCGATCTTGGCGATCGCCTTCTGCAGCTTGTCGACGATCGCCTTGGGCGTGCCGGCCGGCACCACCATGCCCTGCCAGAACACGGCCTCGAAGTCGGGCAACCCGGCCGCTTCCACCACGGTCGGGATGTCGGGGAACGCGGGGGAGCGCTTGAGGCTCGAGATGGCGATGGCCCTGGTGCGGCCCGTCGCCAGCACCGGCTTGGCCTCGAGGGCGGCCGAGAACATCATCTGCGCCTGGCCCGAGGCCACGTCCTGGCCGGCCTGCGCGCCGCCCTTGTAGGGAACGTGCGTGATGTTGAGACCGGCCTGCGCCTTCAGCAGTTCGGCGGCGAGATGGTTGGTCGCGCCGATGCCAGAGCTTGCGATGTTGAACTTGCCGGGGTTGGCTTTCACGTAGGCGATCAGCTCGGCCATGTTCTTGGCCGGGAACTCCGAGTTGACGTGCAGGATGAAGGGCGTGAACGACATCAGCGACACGAGCTCGAAGCTCTTGTTGGGGTCGTACTGGACCTGGCCCGTGAGCGTCGGATTGATGATCAGCGACGTGCCGGCAGCATAGATCGTGTAGCCGTCGGGAGCGGCCTTGGCGACGAAGTTGGAGGCCACGGTGGTGGCAGCGCCGGCGCGGTTGTCGACGATGAACGGCTTGCCCAGTTCCGCCGAGAGCTTCTCGGCATAGACGCGGGCCACGGCGTCGTTCACGCCGCCCGGCGGATAGGGGACAACCAGCGAGACCGGCTTCTGCGGCCAGTCGGTCTGCGCCGAGGCGGCAAACGGCAGTACCAGCGCGGCGAGTGCCGACGCCACGAATACAGAACGCTTCATGATTTTTCCTCCCAGGATTTCTCTATTCGGCGACGAAAACGGGCAGCGTCACCTCTTTATTGACCGGCTCAAAGCCGAGCTTCACACGCAGCCCGATCTTCAGCGCCGCCTCGGGTACGCCGTGCAGCTGCGCGTTGACGCGCACGCCGGCATCCATGTCGACCAGCGCCACGATGTAGGGCGCCGATGCCTTGAAGAAGAAATTGAACGGATGATGGCACACCGTCCATGCGTAAAGGCTGCCGCCGAGCGGCGCTTCCTTGAACTCGCTCTCCATCGAGAAGCAGTGCGAGCAGACGGGCCGCGGATAGTGCCTGACCGTGCCGCAGGACGAGCAGTACTGCAGCAGGAAGCGGCCCTCGCGCATGCCGTCCCAGTAAGGCTGGCTCTCACGCGTCGGCGTCGGCAGCGGACGTTCGGGCGCAGGGGCGACCGGGGCGGGAGCCTGGCTCATGCTGCCCTCTTCAGGATCGCGATGGAACCGTCGCCCATGTCGCCGTAGCCGGTAACGAGGCCCAGCTCGGCGTCCTTCACCTGCGCCTTCCCGGCCTCGCGGCGAAGCTGACGCGTCAGCTCGATCACATGGTTTAGGCCGACCACATGGCCCTGACTCAATAGACCGCCATGGGTGTTGATCGGCAACTCGCCGCCCAGCGCGATGCGGCCGTCCATCACGAACGGACCGCCCTCGCCGGTCTTGCAGAAGCCCAGGATCTCGAGCTGGCGGATCACCGTGAAGGTGAAGCAGTCATAGATCTCGGCGACGTCGATGTCCTTCGGCCCGACGCCGGCCATCGCGAAGGCGCGCGGTGCCGACTTCACGAGGCCGAAGTCCAGTATGTCAGGCCGCTGCGCGATCGACGCGGGCGAATCGGGATGGCCCTCCGCCGTGCCGGCAATGGTGACGAGGGGCTTCTTCAGATCCCTTGCGCGATCGGTCGCGCTGATGATCACCGCCGCGCCGCCGTCGCTCTCCAGGCTGCAGTCGAACAGCCGGAACGGATCGGAGATCATGCGCGAGGCGTGATGATCCTCGACCGTCAGCGGCTTGTTCATCACCACGTTGCCGTTGAGGATCGCGTGCTGGCGCGTGACGACCGCCACTTCCGCCATCTGGCGCGCCGTCGTGCCATAGAGTTCCATGTGACGGCGCGCGCCCTGGGCGTAGAGCTGGGCCGGCGCGAACATGCCGATCGGCGCCTCGAACTCGTTCGCCTGCGCGAATACCGGGAATTGCTGCAGGCGGGTCGAGACGCGCTGGCCAGAATAACCTGTGCGGCCGACCGAGATCAGCACGTGCTTGCAGACGCCGGTTGTCACCGCCATCGCCGCCATCTGGATGGCGGCCACGCAGGTCGCCCCACCCATCGGAATGAAGGCCGACAGCGTCAGATCCTTCAGGCCGAGATTGGCGATGAAGTCCTCGGCGATCGCGCCACCCGGAAAGTACGGAATCACGCCGTCGACATCGCGCGGATTGATCCCCGCATCGTCGAGTGCCCTGAGACTGGCTTCCAGTTGCAGCGCGAGCCCGCTCTTGGACGTGCCGCGCGTGTATGCGGTCTCGCCAATGCCGCTCACCGCCGCCTTGTCGCGAAGCGGATGCACCATTTGATTTCCTCCGGCGCGCATTGTGCCGGAAGCGCCGCCTCAGGCAATCAGTCTGCGCGGATATTTCCCGCCTTGATCACCTCGCGCCAACGCGGCAGCTCCGTGGCGATGAGCGCCGTATAGCCCTGCGATCCCAAGGTGCCAGGCCGGATGCCGAGCTTTTCGAAGCGCTCCTTGATTTCGGCGCTCTGCAAGGCCGCGGCGATCTCCGTCTCCCATCGCTTGGCGATCTCGGGAGGGATTCCGGCCGGCGCGGAGAAACCAAACCAGTTCGTCGCCACGACTTCTGGAAATCCCGCCTCGCGAAAGGTCGGCACGTCCGGCAGGGTCGGCGCGCGCTGATCCTCGCTGACCGCCAGAGGTTTCATGCGCCCGGAGGTGAAATAGCCTGTCGCCGTCGGCAGGCTTTCCATCAAGGCCGTGATCTGGCCACCCAGCAGGTCGTTCATCGCCGGCGCCGAGCCGCGATAGGGAATATGCGTGAACTGCGTCTTGGTCGAGAGCGCCAGCAACTGGCCGACCAGATGGTTCATCGTGCCGTTGCCGCCCGAGCCGTAGGTGACCTCACCCGGCTTGGCGCGGGCCATGTCGATCAGCTCCTTCGCCGACGCGATCGGCGAGGTGCCGTTGACCGCCAGCACCGTCGGGAAGGTGCCGACCAGATGGATATGCGTGAAGTCGGCCAGCGGATCGTAGGGCACGTCCTTGTAGAGGACCGGGCCGATCCCGTGCGAGGCGGCGCTGGAGATCATCACGATGTGGGCATCGCCGCGCGCCTTGGCGACGATGTCCGCACCCAGCATGCCGCCGGCGCCGGGCTTGTTCTCGACGACGATCGGCTGGCCGAGCTTCGTGCCGAAATATTCCGCCAGCGCTCGCGACATGATGTCGGCCGCGCCCGCGGGTGGAAAGTTGACGATCCAGCGGATCGGCTTGGTCGGCCACGGCGCAGGAGCCGCGGTCTGGCCCGCGGCCAGGCTCGGAGACAGGGCGGCGGCGGTGCCGGCGAGCAGAAGATGACGTCGGGAAAGCATGGTTCTTGCTGAGCCTCCGGGGCCGTCGGGCTGTTATTGGCCGACGGCATGGTGCAACATGCGTGCCGGCCGCCGCCGGCGACTGGAGTGATGATGGATTTCGACCTTGTCCTGCGCGACGTGCGGCTCCCCGACAGTACGCCCGATCAACCGACCACCGATATCGGCGTAAGCCAGGGCCGCATCTCCGCGATTGCCCCCAAGCTCGGCGGCAGCGCCCGGGAAGAATACAAGGGTCATGGTCGACTGGTCTGTTCGGGCTTCGTCGACACCCACATCCATCTCGACAAGGCCTGCATCCTCGGCCGCTGCGAACACAACACCAAGCGCATGCCGCACCTCGCGATGGAGCGCGTGTCGGCGGTCAAGCACACCATGACCGTCGAGGACGTGATCGAGCGCGCTTCGGCGACCATCGAGAAGTGCATCAGCCACGGTGCCACCCGCATGCGTCCCCATTGCGAGGTTGATCCCAAGATCGGGATGCGCGGCTTCGAGGGCGTCAAGGCGCTGGTCGACAAGTACAAGTGGGCGATCGACATCGAGATCTGCGTCATGCCGCAGGAAGGCCTGACCAACAATCCGGGCACCGACGAGCTGATGGTCGAGGCGTTGAAGAACGGCGCGAGGGTCGTCGGAGCGGCGCCCAGCTACGACAGCGACAGCGCCGCCCAGATCCATCGCGTCTTCGAGCTGGCGCGCGAGTTCGATGCCGACATCGACATGCATGTCGACAGCGGCCCGACGGCCGAGCATCTCGACACGCTGCTGGTCTGCGATCTCGCCGAGAAATACAAATGGGGCGGCCGCGTCGCCGTCGGCCATGTCGGCAAGCTCGCGACGATGCCGTTCAAGGATCTCGACAAGGTCGCCCGGCGCATGGCCGATACCGGCGTCGCCGCGACGGTGCTGACCGCAACCGATCTCTATCTCGGCGGCCGCCACACCGACCACAACGTGCCGCGCAACGTACTCGACCTGAATTTCCTCACCGAACGCGGCGTCACCTGCTCGGTCGCCTCCAACAACATCCTCAATCCGTTCACGCCGTTCGGCGACGGCCAGCTGCTGCGCCAGGTCAACATGCACGCCATCGTCACCCAGCGCGCCAACGACGACGAGGTGAAGGCGCTGTGGGACATGACGACCAAGACGGCCGCCAAGTTGATGCGCAAGGACGATTACGGAATCGCCGTCGGCGGTCCGGCCGACCTCGTGGTTCTCGACGCGCCGGATGCCGTCATGGCGCTCAGGACGATTGCGCCGGTGCTGGCCGCCTACAAGCGCGGCCGCCGCACCGTCACCCGGACGCCGGTCGAGTTGCACCGGCCCTGACTTTCATCCAGTGATCCTGAAACGTTTCTGAAAAGGGGAAATGATGTCCAAGAACGAGCTGGTCTCGCTGTCGTCGGTCGAGATGCGCCGCCGCATCGGCACCAAGGAGATTTCACCGGTCGAGCTGCTCGACGCCTGCCTCGAGCGCATCGAGGAGGTGAACCCCGCCGTCAACGCCGTGACCGCGATGTGCGTCGACCGCGCGCGCAAGGAAGCCAAGGCCGCTGAAGCCGCGGTGCGCCGCGGCGAGGACCTGCCGCTGCTGCACGGGCTGCCGACCGGCATCAAGGACCTTGAGGAGACCAAGGACCTGCTCACCACCTACGGCTCCCCGCTCTATCGCGACTATGTGCCGGGCTACGACAACGTCATGGTGGGCCGCGTGCGCGCCGCCGGCGCCATCGTTGTCGGCAAGACCAACGTGCCGGAGTTCGGCGCCGGCTCGAACAGCCGCAACCCGGTCTGGGGCGCCACCGGCAATCCCTTCAATCCCATGATGAATGCCGGCGGCTCGTCGGGCGGCTCGGCAGCGGCGCTGGCCACCGACATGCTGCCGGTCTGCACCGGCTCCGACACCGGCGGCAGCCTGCGCAATCCGGCCGCCTTCTGCGGCGTCGTGGGCTTCCGCCCCTCGCCCGGCATGGTCGCCGTCGAACGGCGCGCCATGGGCTGGACGCCGATCTCGGTGCTCGGTCCGATGGGCCGCAACGTCGCCGATGTCTGCCTGCTGTTCGCCACGCAGGTCGGCCAGCACGACAGCGATCCGCTCTCCTTCCCGCTCGAGCCGGAAGCCTATGCCGAGCCGTGGCCGGTCGATCTCGGCAGCCTGCGGGTCGCCTACACGGAGGATTTCGGCGGTGCGCCGGTCGACAAGTCGATCCGCCAGACCTTCCGCGAGAAGATCAAGGCGATGAAGCCGATGTTCCGCAGCCTCGACAAGGTGGACGTGGATTACGGCGGCGCCGACCGCTGCTTCGACGTGATCCGCGCGGTGAGTTTCCTGTCGCGCTACCAGGACACCTATACCAACAATCGCAAGATGCTGGGCCCGAACATCATCGCCAACTACGAACTCGGCGCGAAGCTCACCCTGGCCGACTTCGCCTGGGCGCATGGCGAGCAGACCCGAATCTTCCGGGCCTTCCAGGAAATCTACAAGGAGTACGACCTGGTCATCGGTCCGACCGTCGGCTTCTCGCCCTTCCCGTGGAAGCAGCTCTACATCGACGAGATGGACGGCAAGAAACTCGGCACCTACTACCACTGGATGGCGACGAAGTACTTCGTCACCCTCACCACCAACCCCGCCGTCTCGCTGCCCTGCGGCGTCGACGGCCAGAAGATGCCGTTCGGCCTGCAGGTGATCGGCCGCTTCCGCGGCGACGGCGAAGTGCTGGGCGCCGCCCACGCGATGGAGCAGGCATTCAAGACCAACCCGATCCTCGCGCGGCCACTCCCCAACATCGCCAAGCTGCGCAAGCCGGTGCCGGCCCTGAAGTCGATCGTCACCCATCCGCCGAAGCTCAACGCCAAGGTGGCCCGCGGCCCCGCACCCGGCGCGCTGTAAGCGCACTTCCTCTTCGAGAGAGGCCGACAACGCCCGGCGCCGTTCCACGGTTGCCGGGCGTTCTTCTTTACAGAACTTCATCTTTTAGCCCGGGCGATGCCACTTCGGGCGACGTACCTCGTTCTAGAGGGAGTGTTCCCGTCGCGAGACAGGGTTCGACCCCAAACGGAGGTAGCGATGAACAAGCTGAAGTTCGTGATCGCGGCGGGCCTGCTGGCCGCAACTGCCGCCTGTACCCAGACCGGCTACGACAATTCGTATGCCTACAACAGCGGCTATAATTCCCGACCCGCCTACAACAACGGGTACTCCACCCAGAATACCAACGGCTATTACAACAGCCGTCCGGCCTACAACAGCGGCTACTACGCGCAGAACAGCAACGCCCGCTACGGCTATCAGAACCGTCGCGGACCGAATGGCGACTATGACGGCGATGGCGTTCCCAACCGTCGCGACATCGACGCCAACGGCGATCATGTCCCGGACGCCTTCCAGCGCTAGCTGAATCTCCACCCGACACCATTGACCGGCTCCCGAATTCCTTCGGGAGCCGGTTTTGATTCGAGGCCTGGTATTGAGCGCCTTTCCTGAGCACCCGGCGCCTCCCCTCCCGCTGCCTGCTCCTGGGTCCGCCTTCAACAAATCCCGCCAGCGTCCATACACCGCCACTTTTACGAGTATCTACTAAACTAATGCTCTCATAAATAGAGTACGTAATAGGTGGAGGACGAATGCGCTGCATGACCTGGCTCACGGCCGCAGCCCTCGCGATGGGGACGGCGGGTTGCGAGTTGTTCGCGAGCCCTCCGACGACCTACGGATACGGGATCAAGGACCGATCACCCTCTTCCAGCGTTCAGCGCGGCAGCAATCCAGGCTTGCACGCACTGTCACGGCCAGCGCCAGTCGAATACTCGCCCCCAGCTACGCCACCCCAACTGCCAGCCTCACAGAGCTACTCCCGGCCGCTCCTGCACCGGGACACGCCCGAGCGCAGGCCTGTCCAGTACGGCCGCGATCGCGACTGGAACGGCGATGGCATTCCCGACAGGTACCAGTACAAGCAGCCGGACCCGCCCCGTAGCCTCCTGGGTTCGTCGATCCTTCAGGATCCGTCGAGCCGCTCACCGGGCTCGCCGCTTGGTCCGCTTCGCTAGGCAGCCCAGTCACCAGTCGATCACGGATGCCTTCAACAAATCCCGATTGGGACAACACGGCGACACCGTCACTCGCGAATCTCTTTTCATGGGAACGTCCCGCTCGCGAACGGCGGGCTTCCCGGTGGAGGGAAAGAATGCGCTGCGTCAGTTGGCTCGCCGCCGCGGGCCTTGTGATGGTGACGGCGGGATGTGTCGAACAGTCGGGCTATCCGACCACCTCCGGCTACAGTCCGGGCTACGGTTCTTCGAACTACGGGTACTCCGGCTACTCCAACAACTATGCGAGCCAGCCGAGCTACTACCGGCCGGCCCCGAGCTACTCCTACTACGCGCCACCGCCGCCGCCCCGGCCGCAGGTGGTCACCCAGACCCGCTATGTGCCGGTGCCGGTCTCGCCGCCTCAGCGGTCTTACAACCGATCCATGAGGGACAGCGATCGGGATGGCGTTCCCGACCGCTACGATCGCGACAGGAACGGCGACGGCGTTCCCGACAAGTACCAGCGTTCGCGTTGGTAAGTGCAGCCAGACGGCGCGACCCAAGGGTCGCGCCGTTTCGGCTTCTAGGAACGGCGCTTGCCGCGGATCTCCGCATCGTGCTGGCCGAGCGTCGGCGCCGGCCGGCGGACACTGCCCGGCGTCGCCGAGAGCTTGAGCGGCACCCCTAGCGTCTTCTGCCTGCCCGCCCTGGCATGCTCGACCTCAGCCACCATGCCGCGCGCCAGGATCTGCGGATCGGCGAAGACCTCGTCATGGTGCAGCACCGGCCCGGCCGGGATACCTTCCTTCTCCAGCGCCGCCATCCAGTCGTCGGTCGTGCGCTTGGCGATCTCGGCCTGCAGGATGGCGACGATCTGCTCGTTGTTCTTCACCCGGTCCGCATTGGCCTTGAAGCGCGGGTCCTCGGCGAGCTCCGGCTTACCGATCAGGGCGCAGAGCTTGCGGAAGAAATTCTGCTGCGCTCCGCCGATGGTCAGCCAGCCGTCGGCCGTCTGGAACACCTGGTAGGGCGAGGAGCCGCGATGCCCCTGGCCGAGCTTCTCCGGCCGGATGCCGTTGGCGAAGAAGTTGGCCGCCTCGTAGACGCCCAGCGACACGGTGGCTTCCAGCAGCGACGTCTCCACCCACTGGCCCTCGCCCGTCCTGTGCCGGGCCTGCAGGGCGCTCAGCACGCCGATGGTGAGATACAGGCCGGCGCCGACGTCGGAGATGGCGAGCGGAATGCGGTAGGGCGGGCCGTCCTTGGGGCCGGTGACCGACATCAGGCCCGACATGGCCTGGATGATCAGGTCGAAGCCGCCGCGACTGGCATAGGGGCCGGTCTGGCCGAAACCCGAGATCGACCCCAGCACCAGCCGCTTGTTGCGCGCGTGCAATGCCTCCCAGCCGAGGCCGAGCCGCTTCATGACTCCCGGGCGGAAATTCTCCAGCACGACATCGGCACCGTCGACGAGTTCCCAGAAGACCTTGAGATCGTCCTCGTTCTTGAGGTCGAGCTTGAGGCCGCGCTTGTTCCTGTTCCACAGCATGAACGGCGCCGACTCGCCTTCGAGGAACGGCGGCGCGCCGCGCATCGAATCGCCCTGGGGACTCTCGATCTTGATGACGTCGGCGCCCATGTCGGCGAGTTGCATGCCGCAGAACGGGCCGGAGAGATGGGTCGTGAGGTCGAGGACGACCAGACCGTCGAGAGCGCCTGCCATGTTGCTATCCCAGAAGTTTGCGAAGATCGTCGAGCGTGTTGGCCCATTTGCTGACGCCGAGATGGTTCGACACCAGCCTGCCGGCCTGCACGATCAGGAAGCGCGGCGCGCCGCTCTTGCGCGGAATCTGTTTCAGGATCGGCGCCAGCGCGCCCGGCCAGTATTGTTCCTGATAGACCTCGCGGAAGCGGGCGGCCTCGACCTCTTCCCAGATGACCTGCCGGAACTCCGGCGAGGCGGTCCAGGCTTCGAGGTACTCGCGCTTCCAGCGCACACAGGGCGGACAATCGGGGCCGCCGACCAGGATCACCCTGATCTCAGCCGGAGCGGCCCCCACCGGCGCGGACCCGACCGGCGCGGCTGCCGCCGCTGCGACGGCAAGACCGGCGAAAAGAAGCGCGCGGCGATTCATATCCGGTAATGTAGGCCCGCATGGCGCGACCGACCAAACCCTCTCTCGTCACCCTGGGTGATTTCTTCAAGTTCGCGGTCGCGCGTTTCCGCGCCGCGAGGCTGGCCTATGGCCACGGCACGACCAATGCCGTCGACGAGGCGGCCTTCATGGTGCTGGAGGCGCTGCGGCTGCCGATCGACCGGATCGACCCGTGGCTCGACCTCGTGCCGACACCGGCGGAGAAAGCACGGCTCATCACGTTGATCGAAGCGCGGGTTTCGCTGCGCATGCCGGCGCCCTACCTGCTGGAAGCCGCCTACATGCAGGGCGTGCGCTTCCACATCGACCGGCGCGCGCTGATCCCGCGTTCCTTCATCGGCGACCTGCTCGCGGGCGGCGCGCTTCCCACCGCAAGGCCGCGCCGCATCCTCGATCTCTGCTGCGGCTCCGGCTGCCTCGCCATCCTGGCGGCCTTGGCCTTTCCGCGCGCGAAGGTCGATGCCGTCGACCTGTCGGCCGGCGCGCTGGCGCTCGCCCGGCGCAACGTGGCGACGCATCGCCTCGGCGACCGCATCACGGTCCATCGCGGCGATCTCTTCCGGCCGCTGCAGGGCCAGCGCTACGACCTGATCATCAGCAACCCGCCCTATGTCGATGCCGGCGGCATGGCGAAGCTGCCGCCCGAGTTCCGGCACGAGCCGCGCATGGCGCTGGCGGCGGGCAACGATGGGCTCGACCTCGTGCACCGCATCCTGGCCGACGCGCCCAAACACCTGACCAAGAGCGGCGGCCTCGTCTGCGAGATCGGCCGCGGCCGCGCCCCGCTGGAAGCCGCCTACCCCAAGCTCCCCTTCCTGTGGCTCGACACCGAACTCAGCGAAGGCGAGGTCTTCTGGCTGTCGCGCAGCGATCTCGCTTAGACGGCATCTCCCAGGCAGATCCCCAGCGCCCGCGCCGTGCGGATCAGCGTGCCGTCGGGATCGACCGTCCGCGACCGGCCAACGACCTTCGACAGCGGCACGTCGATCACCTGCCGGTTCCACCAGGCCACCATGTGATCGCCCTTGCCCTCGGCCAGAAGGTCGACGGCGCGGACGCCCAGCGCGGACGCGAGCAGTCGATCCTCGGCGGTCGGCATGGCGCCGCGCTGGACATGGCCCAGCACCGTGGCACGGGCTTCCGCACCGGTCGCCCGGGCCAGCCGCTTGGCCAGCCAGTCGCCGACGCCGTGTTCGGGTGCATCGGCCGACGGATCGGCGGCCTCGTCCGACTGGCCGGCCGCTTCCGCCACGACGACCAAAGCCGACGTGCGTCCCACGGCACGCAGGCGCCCAATATGCGCGACGACGTTCTCCAGCCTCCAGCGGACTTCGGGGATGAGCACGACGTCGGCACCGCCCGCGATCGCCGCCGCGATGGCGATATGGCCGGCGTCGCGGCCCATCACCTCCAGGACCATGGTGCGTTCATGACTGGTGCCGGTCGGCTGCAGCCGGTCGAGCGCCTCGGTGGCGATCGCCACAGCGGTCGAATAGCCGACGGCCCGCTCGGTGTGGCCGACATCGTTGTCGATGGTCTTGGGAATCCCGACGAAGGGGATGCCCGAGGGCGCCAGCAGCTTGCGCAGGATGGCGAGGCTGCCGTCGCCGCCGACGCCGATCAGCCCCTCGAGACCGAGCTGCTTCAGCCCCTCGACCATCTCGCCCGACCGGTCCTTGCGGCTGCCGTCGGGCATCGGAAAGGCGAAGGGATCGCCGCGATTGGTGCTGCCGAGGAACGTACCGCCCTGCCGCGCCAGCGCCGCGCTCAGCCGGTCGGGATCGAGCGGCACCGCCTCCACCGGCCGCTCGAGCAGGCCGAGCGTGCCGTAACGCACGCCGACGGTCGTCCAGCCATGGCCATGATGCGCCCGCAACGCGACGGCCCGGATGGTGGCGTTGAGCCCGGCGCAATCGCCGCCGCTGGTCAGGATGCCGATTCGTCTCGTCATCTGCTTACTCCGACAATCCAGGGGCCGACGGGTTGAACCTGCCAATCAATCTTGAAACCGCAAGGCGGCGGTGCAGGATGAAGGCATGAAGAAACATTATGTCACCTTCGCGGGCTACAATGCGTGGGCGAATCGCCGGCTCTACGACGCGGCCGCCAGGCTCGGCGACCCGGCGTATCGCGCCGACCGGGGCGCCTTCTTCAAGTCGATGCATGGCACCCTCAATCATCTGCTCGCGACCGATCGCATCTGGATGAAACGCTTCACCAGCGCGGGCGATGCACCGGAACGCCTCGACGCGATCCTGCACGAGGACTTCGCCGGTCTGCGCGCGGCGCGAGAAGCCGAGGACCGTCGCATCGTCGCGTGGATCGACGGACTCGACGAGGCGCGGCTTGCGGGCGTCATCCGCTACCGCCGCGTCTCGACGCCGGACGAATTCGTGCAGGAACTGATGCCGGCCCTGGATCACTGGTTCAACCATCAGACCCATCACCGCGGCCAGGCGCACATGATCCTGACCGGCTTCGGCCAGGAGGCGCCGGAGCTCGACCTGCTCTTCTATCAGCGCGAGGTCACCGCCGGCCGGGCGTAAGCGATCGACGGACTGCGCGCAGGCATCACTTCAGTTCGCAAATCGAACGCTGCCGCCCCGGCCCCGGCCAGCGCGAGTCGCAGATCGCCAGCGTCTCGCCCTCGATGCCATAGAGCACGCTGCTCCAGGTCCCGTCCTCGACGGGCTGCACGATCATCGCCGCGAAATCGCGCAGGCCCACGACATAGGCCGGGCCCCTGTCCAAGCCATCGACGCGGACCGGCGCCTTGGGGTTCTCCGGCGAGGGCGGCGGCTGCACATGCGACAGCTCCATGCCGCCGGTGCCGACGGCAAGATGCGGCGGGTGCGGCCCGTCGAAACCGATCGCCTGGAACCGGTGCATGTGTCCGGCAATCACGGCCGTGACGTGGCGCGGCATGCTTCCGCGGAACACGCGATGGATCGCTTCGCGCTGCGTCTCGTTGATGAAGCCGTAGGACGTCAGTCCGATCGGACCGCCCTTGTCGCGCCTGACCACGGCCCAGACGGGCCGGTGCGTCACCAGCCATGTCGGCGTCGGATCCTCGGCCAGCATCCTCGCTACCTCGCCATACTGCGTGAGGTAGGTCTCGAGATTGTAGAGCACGGCGTCGGCGGCATTGGCCGAATCGACGGCGATGATGTTGAGCCTGCCGAGCTTGAGCCGGAACGGCGCGTCGGACACGATCGGGAATGGCTGGCCGGCGAAAGGCAGCGCGGGCGGCTTGGGCCATGCGCCGGGTCGCCAGTCGGCCGGCAGCTGGGACGGACACTCCTTCTGCCGGCGGCCGGGCCCGAGCAAGGGTGAATTCACATCCAGCAGATAGAACCACCCGGGACCGCCGCGACTGCAGAGTTCGTGGTTGCCGCGGCTGAAGAGCCACGGCGCGGCAACCAGCAGCCGGGCCGCCGGCCGGAAGAAATCGTCGCGCCAGTTGGTCCACTTGTCCGGATTCGGACTGCCGTCGATGTTCTGGCTCCAGTAGGCGGCGCCGATCGGCAGGCTGGGCTCGTCCTCGTCGTCGAGGTCACCCGTGTCGTACACGCTCACCTTGAGCGGCGTGGCATAGCCGGTGAGGCTTGTGGGGAGCACGAGGCCACGCTCCGTGCCGCGATAATTGTAGTCGCCGACATGCACGATCAGATCGGGGCGCTTGTGCGCCTCCTCCTCCGACAGGAGGCCGAACGGCCAGACCTTGGCGAAACCGTCCCCGCCGCAGTATTGCGGCTTGGCCAGGGTCTCGCCGCGACAGCCGCTGTCGCCGATCAGCACCACGCGGCGCGGCGTCGCGATTGAAACGGCCGGCAGGTCGATACGCCGGTCACCCAGGAAGACGCTGGCCGCCTCGCCGACCGGATAGCGGGCCTCGCAAACCATCACGGCGTCGAAGTGACCGCCCGCGGGGCGGCGGCGCGGATTCATCGTCGTCGAACCACCACCCGCCGACGTGCGCAGGACCGGACAGGCCGTGGCGCCTTCGGCGACGCTGCGAACCATCGGCAGGGGCTGGCCATCGCTTCCCTCACCGAACAGGACGAAGGCGAAGAAATCCGGCGCCCTGGACTGCGCATGCGCGCCGAAGCACGCGAGCATGAGGCAGAGGAAGGGCACGAAGACGGTGGGACGCATGGCTGAACTCCGGAGGCGCTCCATTCTAGCAAGCGGGAGCCGTGAAAAGTCCTCCGCAATCACGAGTGTGTCTTGAATCGCCTCCCGCTGGTGCGCTCCCAGGTGCGCCGGGCAAGGCGGAGCAGGGCCAGCGTCAGCGCCAGGAGAGTGCACGCGAGGGCGACCATCAGGACATCGTCCCAGTGCATCGCTCCGAAACCGAACAGGCGCCGCACCGACGGCACGGTCACGGTGGCGGCCAGAAAGGCGATCGTGAGCACCTGTATCCCGAGCAGCACCCGATTGCCGCCGGTCAGGAAATCGAACGGGTGTCCGCGAAAGGAGCGGTTCGCGACGATCAATCCGAGATTGGAAAGCACCAGTGTGAAGAAGGCGAGCGTGCGGACTTCTTCCTCCGGCATTCCGCGCTGGACGGCGAGCAGGTAGACGGCTGCGGTTACCGACAGCGCGGCAACGCCCTGCAGGACGCTCCCGGCGAGCATCGATGCCGAGAACAGCCGGGCATCGGGCGCGCGCGGCGGTCGGGTCATCACGTCGGGCTCCTCGTGCTCGGCCTCGAAGGCGACGGAGCAGGCCGGGTCGATGATCATCTCGAGGAAGGCGATGTGCACGGGCAGCAGGATGAGCGGCAGCCCCGTCAGCAGTGGCAGCAGGGCGATTCCCGCGATCGGCACATGGACGGCGACGATGTAGCCCATGGCCTTGCGCAGATTGTCGTAGATGCGGCGACCCAGCCGCACGGTCCGCACGACCGAGCCGAAATCGTCGTCGAGCAGGACGATCGAGGACGCCTCGCGCGCCACGTCGGTGCCGCGCCCGCCCATGGCGATGCCGATGTCGGCGCGCTTGAGACTCGGCGCATCGTTGACGCCGTCGCCAGTCATCGCCACGACCTCGCCTCGCGCCTGCAGCGCTTCGACGATGCGCAGCTTCTGCTCCGGCAGGATGCGCGCAAACACTCCGACGCTGGCGACTCGCTCCCGCAACGCGGCGTCGGAAAGATCGGACAGTTCCCGACCGGTCACCACCGTATCCGCCGGAAGCCCGGCCTCTCGCGCAATCGCCTGGGCCGTGGTTGGGTGATCGCCGGTGATCATCACGACGCGGATGCCCGCGGCGAGGCACTCGGCGATGGCGCCTGGCACCTCCGGCCGAAGCGGATCGGCGAGCCCCACGAGGCCGGCCCATTGGAACGTGTAGCCACGCGGCGAGTCGGGCAGCGGGCCCTCGCCGGATACGCCGTGAGCGACCCCGAGGACCCGCACGCCGCGCGTACCGAGTGCCTCGACCGTATCGCGGATCGAACCCGCTGCGTCCGGCGCGAGTCGGCACAGGTCCATGATCGCCTCCGGCGCGCCTTTGGCGGCAACCACGAGCCGCGCCTCACCGGGCACCCGCCAGACCTGGGTCACCGCCAGCAGGTCGGCCGACAGGGCATAGCCGCGCACGAGCGAGCGGCCCTCCGTCTGAACGGACGCCGCCTGCGCGATGGCGCGATCCATCGGGTCGAAGGCCTCCGGCACGCAGGCCAGCTCGGCCCATCGCAGGAGCTGCGCGCGGTCAGACCCGTCTACGGCAACGCACTCCTGGACCGTCATCTGGTTGCGCGTGAGGGTGCCGGTCTTGTCGGTGCACAGGACCGTGGCGGCCCCCAGCGTCTCGATGGCGGTGGCCCGGCGCGTCAGCACGCGGGCCTGCGAGATTCGCCAGGCGCCCATGGTCATGAAGACCGCGAGCACGAGGGGAAACTCCTCCGGCAACATGGCCATGCCCACCGCGATGCCGGCCAGCGCCGCGTCGAGCCAGGAGCCGCGCAACAGACCGTACGTCACGATCACGGCCACGCTCGCCAGCAGGCCGCCCACGGCGAACAGCCTCACCAGCCGCCGCGTCTCCAGCGCCAGGCGCGGCGTGGCGGCATCGATCGAGGCGAGCGACTTGCCGATCCGACCGATCTCCGTCGCCGCGCCGGTAGCCTGGATGAGCACGACGCCGGTTCCCCGCACGACCAGCGAGCCCGAGAAGACGGCGGGGATATTCTCTCCCCCGGGCCGCATGCCCGCTCCCTCGGCGTCGGAGGCGCGGGCGCGCTTGGCCACGGCGACCGATTCGCCCGTCAGCATGGACTCGTCGACCAGCAACTCGCGCGCTTCCAGCAGCACGCCATCGGCCGGGATGCGGTTTCCTTCCGCCACCAGCACGACATCGCCGCGGACGACCTCCCGCCCCGGGATGCGCCGGGACCGGCCGTCCCGGATCACCAGGGCGCGCGGGCTCGTCATCGCGCGCAGGGCGTCGAGAACCTTCTCGCTGCGGATCTCCTGCACGATCGAGATCGACACCGACAAGGAGGCGAAGGCGAGCAGCACGACTCCGCTCACCAGGTCGCCGAGGGCGGCGTAGACCGCCCCGCCCGCCAGCAACAGGCCGAACATCGGCTCGCGCAGTATCTCCAAGGCAATCTGCCAGAGGCGACGCGGACCGGCGGCCGGAAGCTCGTTCGGGCCATCGGCCGCGAGGCGCCGCCCGGCCTCCTGCTCCGTGAGGCCGGCGGAGGCCGGTGTCATGACGGGCCGGTGCGCGGGCGAAAGAGCGTCGGCACCGCTCTCGTCATCATCCCGATCGCATGCACGAGGCTCTCCCTAGCGGACTGGAGCGCTTGATCACGCAATGCCGTCGAAACGACATTGCGCCAGATCAAGAGCCGCCGGAAGCCTTCCCTGATGCCGATCCTATCGTGCAAATTGCCACGAGTTGGACGCGGTTCTGAGACGTCCAATTCCGTACCCGCGATGTTCCTTGGGGGCAGATAGTCTAAGTGCTTGGAAACATTGACCGGGCTTGGTGGGCGCACCAGGGCTCGAACCTGGGACAAGCTGATTAAGAGTCAGCTGCTCTACCAACTGAGCTATGCGCCCCCACTGCCTAGCAGGGTCATTGCCCGGAAGGCGGCGGCTATACCAAGGCTGTTCCGCCTTGTCGATAGCCCCGTTCGAAGGATTTTTCGCAGGTTCGTCTATCGGGTCCGGGGGAGCTGGGCGTCGCGGTAGACGTTGACCCCGATCAGCAGTCCGCAGGCGAACATGACCGACAGCAGAGCGGTGCCGCCGTTGCTGACCAGCGGCAGCGGGACGCCGACGACGGGCAGCATGCCCATCACCATCGCGGTGTTGATGAACACGTAGAGGAACAGCATCGCCGTGACGCCCAGCGCCAGCAGGCGGCCGAAATGATGCTGGCTGCGGAAGGCGATGGAGAAGCCCCAGACCACCACGAGAGCAAACAGGCCGAGCAGCACGAGCGCGCCGGCCATGCCCCACTCCTCGACGAAGGTCGTGAAGATGAAATCGGTCTGCTTCTCGGGCAGGAAGTTGAGCGACGACTGCGTGCCCTTCAGGAACCCCTTGCCGAACATGCCGCCCGAGCCGATGGCGATCTTCGACTGGGTGATGTGGTAGCCGGCGCCCAGCGGGTCGCGGTCGGGATCGAGGAAGGTGAGCACGCGCTTCTTCTGGTAGTCGTGCATCAGCGACCAGGCGATCGGCAGGCAGGCCACCGCGCCGATGCCGGCCGCCAGGAACATCCAGATCCGCACCCCCGCCACGAACAGGAGCGCCCCGCCGCCCATCAGCACCATCATCGCGGTGCCGAGGTCGGGCTGGACCATGACGAGACCGACCACCACGAGGATCATGATGAGCGGCGGTATCGTGTAGACGAACTGCGAGGCCTGCTCGCGCCGCAGCCCGTGATAGTAGCGCGCGATCACCAGTATCACGGCGACCTTGGCGATCTCGGAAGGCTGGATCTGCATCGGGCCGATCACCAGCCAGCGCTGGGCGCCCATGCCGATCTTGCCGATGACGTCGACCGCCACCAGCATCAGTACCGACACGATGTAGATCGGCCAGGCCAGCGACAGCCAGACCTTGGGATGGATCAGGGCCACCACCAGCATCAGGATGAAGGCCGAGCCGTAGCGCACCGCATGACGCGCCGCCCACGGCTCGAACCTTCCGCCGGCCGCCGAATAGAGCGCCAGCACGCCGATGCCGGCGATCGCCGTCAGCACCAGCACGAGGCCCCAGTTGATGCGCCAGATCTTCTCGGCGAAGCCGACCGGCGCCGGCGCGTCGAGCGCCGCGCTGCTACCCATGGCGGCCAGACTCATCGCGACGCCATCTTTTTGAAGCGGTCGGTGCGGCGCGACGGGTCGCGCTTCATGGTCTCGACCAGCACGTCGCGGCCGATCGGACCCGCGGTGGCACCGCCGGCCTGGCCATGCTCGACGATCACGGCGCAGGCATAGCGCGGATTGTCGACCGGGCCATAGCAGACGAACAGCGCGTGATGGCGCAGATGCCACGGCAGCGAGGCCTGGGTGATGCCCATCTCGCGCTCGCGCTCGGTGATGCGCTTGACCTGCGCGGTGCCGGTCTTGCCGGCATAGGTGAATTCGGGTTGCTTGACGCGCAGCGCGTTGGCCGTGCCCTGGCTGCTGTTCACCACGTCCGACATGCCCTGCCGCACGATCGCCAGATGCTGCGGGTTGAGCCGCAGCGAGGGCGCCGTCGGCTTGGTGCGCGGCGGCGGCGGCACCAGCTCCTCGCGCGGGGTCGCCTTGGCCAGCAGCAGGTTGGGCTGGACCTCGTAGCCGCCATTGGCGATGCGCGCCGTCATGATGGCGAGCTGCAGCGGCGTCGCGGTCATGTAGCCCTGGCCGATGCCGAGGTTGAACGTGTCGCCGTGCTGCCACGGCTTGCCCATCTTCTCCTGCTTCCAGGCGCGCGTCGGCTGGTTGGCGGCGGACTCGCCCGGCAGGCCGAGTTCGCTCACCTTGCCGAAGCCCAGGCGCTGGGCCATGTCGCTCACCCGGTCGATGCCGGCCCGGCGCGCCGCCTCGTAGAAGAAACAGTCGCACGACATGGCGATGGCTTCGCTGACGTTGGTCGAGCCGTGGCCGCCCTTCAGCCAGCAATGGAACTTGATGTTGCCGAGTTCAAGGAAGCCTGCACACGGCAGGCGCGTCCACGGGTCGATCACCTTGGCCTCGAGGGCGGCCAGGGCCGTTACCATCTTGTAGGTCGAGCCCGGCGGATAGACGCCGGCGATCGCCTTGTTGTGGAGGGGCCGCTCGGGATTATCGAGCAGGTCGCGCCATTCGGTCTGCGTAATGCCGCGCGCGAAGGTCGAGGGATCGAAGCCGGGTGTCGAGACCATGGCGATCACGTCGCCGGTGACGACGTCGAGCACGACGACGGAGCCGCTCTTGTGCTCCTTCATCTTCTCCATGGCGAAGCGCTGGATGTCGAGGTCGATGGTCAGCAGCGCGTTGGCGCCGGGCTGGCCCTCCGTCCGGTCGAGTTCGCGAACGACGCGACCGACGGCGTTGACCTCGACCTGAACGGCGCCGGCACGACCCCGCAGATTGTCCTCGAGCGAGCGCTCGACGCCCTTCTTGCCGAACCGCATGGTCGCGAGCTGCAGCACCGGATCGTCGCGGCCAGCGAGATCCTCATCGGCGACGCGACCGGTGTAGCCCACGATGTGGCTCATCAGCTCGCCCTCGGGATAGTCGCGCGACTGGCCGAGATCGATGAACACGCCGGGCAGGTCGGGGGCGTTGAACTCGAGCCGCGCCACCTCTTCCCAGCCGAGATTCTCGCGCACCACGATGGGCTGCGCGCTGCGGCTGCGGCGCAGCTCGCGCAGCAGGCGGACCTTCTCAGCCTCGCCCAGGCTGAAGATCTGGTCGAGGCGCTCGACCAGCAGGTCGGCGCCGCGGCCACGGTCCGACGTCGCCATGGCGCGGAAATTGTTGCGGTTCACGGCGAGCGGCACGCCGCTGCGGTCGAAGATCTGGCCGCGCGACGGCGCCAGCAGCCGCATGTTGATGCGGTTCTCCTCGGCCATCGTGGCGAACCGGTCGGTCTCGACGACCTGCAGCTGGTACAGGCGGCCGGCCAGCGCCGTCAGCAGCACCGCCTGTGCGCCGCCCAGCACCAGCGCGCGGCGCGTGAACAGGCCGCTGCGCTCGCCGTCGCCCTTGCGGAAATTCTTCATAGCGCCGTCTCGCCCGTCCGCGCGCCGCCGCGGGACAGTTCGGGAATGTTCAGCGGGTCGCGGGCGCGCACGCGCGCGAGCAGCGGGGCCAGCAGGGGGTAGATCACGATCACCACCACATACTGCAACATCGCCGGCACGGGATCGATGGGCGCCCAGGTCCACAGGGTCGTGAAGGCCCAGACCAGCGCCACGAAGCCCCAGCAGACGATACAGAAGCCGATCCACTGGAACAGGAACGGAACGCCCACCAGGTAGCGGCGGTTGGCCACGACGGCCGCGCGGATCAGCACGAAGCCCAGCGCGCTGACGCCGACGGGGGCGCCGGGTCCTCCCAGCAGCAGGTCGAGCAGGACGCCCAGGACCAGCAGCAGCGGCCCCGGCAGGCGCTCGGGCGTCGCCAGGCTGAACTGGAAGACCACCAGCGCCGGCAGCAGCGGCAGCGCGTCCGAAAGATACGGGGCGCGCAGCGGCGCCAGGGTCAGCAGCACGAAGAACAGCAGCACCGTGCCGGGAAGCGCGGCGCGGCCCCAGCGGTCCAAGAGAGCGAGCGTGCCGTCGGTCCGCATGTCAGCGCGACCGCACGGCCGTGCCGCCCGGCGGCGCGGCCGGCGGCGGCGGGGCGCCGGCCCCGACGAGGCCGGTCACGCCGTAGTCGACGACGCGCACGAATTCGAGGCGGGAGAAATCGGTGAACGGCCGAACGCGGACGCTGCCTTCGCTGGTTTCCACGACCTCACCGACGGGGATACCGACCGGAAAGCTGCCGCCATGGCCGGAGGTCACGATACGGTCGCCGGCCTGAACGCCCGCGACGCCTTGCAGCAGGGCGAGGCGAAGCCGGGGTGAATTGTCGCCGGCCAGGATCGCCCGTTCGCGCGTGCGCTCGACCAGAACAGGCAGGCGGGAATTGACGTCAGTCACGAACAGGACACGCGAGCTGTTCTCGCCCACTTCGGCGATGCGGCCGGCCAGGCCCTCGCCGGTAACGACCGCCTGCCCCGGCGCCACGCCGACCCGGCGGCCGACATTGAGCAGCGCGCCGCGCATGTAGGCGCTGACGCTGTCGCCCACGAGGCGGGCGGTGATGAACGAAGCCTCGGGTCCCTCTCGGAACCTGGCAAGGCTGCGCAGGCCCTCATTCTCGTTCTCGAGGCGCCGCGCGGCGGTCTGCCAGGCGAGCAGCCGGGCATTCTCCTCGCGCAGACGGGCGTTCTCGTCGCGCAGGGAGGCGAATTCACGGAGATCGGCGATGGCCCGGTTGGCATAGGCGGCCGGCCGGGCGATGGCCTCCAGGACGGGGCTCGCCACGTCGAGCGCCAGCACGCGGGCATGTTCGACCAGGACGGTGTCGGCCTTGCCGACCAGCATGATGCCGAAGGCGGCGATCACGAGCAGGCCGAGGGCGAAGCGCTGCACCACCGTGCGCACCTGGCCCGCGACTACCTCGAAGTCGTCCCGAATCGCCATTTCCTGCCCATTCTAACCCAAGCGGGCGGCGGCGCGGCCTGTTAGTACATCGAAGAAAGGACGCCGCGAAGACGCACGATGTTCTCGACAGCATGGCCCGTGCCAAGCGCCACGCAGAGCAGCGGATCCTCGGCCACGGAGACCGGCAGGCCGGTCGCCTGGCGCAGCACGGTATCCATGTTGGCCAGCAGCGCGCCGCCGCCCGTGAGCACGATGCCCTTGTCGACGATGTCGGCGGCCAGTTCCGGCGCGGTGTTTTCCAGCGCGACCTTCACGGCCTCGACGATGGCGCTCACCGGCTCCTGAAGGCTCTCGGCGATCTGCCGCTCGGTGATGACCAGCTCCTTCGGGACGCCGTTCATCAGGTCGCGGCCCTTGATCTCCATCGTGCGGCCCTCGCCGTCGTCGGGCGGGCAGGCGGAGGCGATGGTCTTCTTGATGCGCTCGGCCGAGCTCTCGCCGACCAGGAGGTTATGGTTTCGGCGGATGTAGGCGATGATCGCCTCGTCCATCTTGTCGCCGCCCACGCGCACCGAGCGCGGATAGACGATGCCGCCCAGCGACAGCACGGCCACCTCGGTGGTCCCGCCGCCGATGTCGACGACCATCGAGCCGGTCGGCTCGGTCACCGGCAGGCCGGCGCCGATCGCGGCGGCCATCGGCTCCTCGATCAGCCAGACCTTGCGGGCGCCGGCGCTCTCGGCCGATTCCTGGATGGCGCGGCGCTCGACGGCGGTGGAGCCTGAGGGCACGCAGACCACGATCTGGGGATGGGCGAAGCTGCGGCGATTATGCACCTTCGAGATGAAGTGCTTGATCATCGCCTCGGCGACTTCGAAGTCGGCGATGACGCCGTCGCGCAGGGGACGGATCGCCTGGATGTTGCCGGGGGTACGACCCAGCATCATCTTGGCCTCTTCGCCGACCGCGAGAACCTGACGCTTGCCGCTCTGCGTGGTGAGGGCCACGACGGACGGTTCATTCAGAACGATGCCCCGACCCTTCACGTAGACCAACGTATTGGCCGTACCGAGGTCGATGCCCATGTCCGCCGAAAATAGCCCGATGACGCGCGACAGCATTGAGTTAAGTCTCTGTAATTACGGCGAAATCTTGAATTTTTGGCGCTATTCCAAGGTCCAGCGCCGGAGGTGCGACCGGGTTTAGACCGGCAAGGCAAGGCTCGCAAGGCGATTCAAACGGCCGCACCCATGGTCACTGTTTGTGCTCGTTGGTGATTCGTCGCGACTGAAAAGTTGCGCGCTGCGGGTGCGTCAGGCGTTCGCCAGCCGCCGCTCCTGCCGTTCGATCCAGGCCACGACATCGGCACGACGGCCCGTCTCGATATGCGCCCATTGATGAGACTTCAGTTCCTCGCCGGTTCCCGAGCGCCAGTATTCCTTCACCACGAGCATCGTCCAGGGCGCGGCGCCGGTGGCGCGCCCCGTGGTCACCTCGACGGTGAAGCCGTGGCTCGCACCGGCGTAAGAGTGCCGCTCGCGCTGCCAGGCGACGCCGTCGACGGTCCACGACGTCTTCAGGGCGCGCGACGTGCCGGGTTCGAGCAGGCGATCGACGATGCGAAAGAATGACGCGTCGCCGATCTTGCGCACTAAGACACGCTCACAAGCAAACGACCAGCCTCACCCTGAGGAGCGCCCCGCAGGCGCGCGTCTCGAAGGGTGGGCAACGCGCACCTCGTTCCTGAAGTCACCCTTCGAGACGGCGCTACGCGCCTCCTCAGGGTGAGGTCTGTACCGATCTTGCGCACTTCAGAGGCCCATCATCTTGGCGATGGTGTTGCGCTGGATGTCGTTGGTGCCGCCGCCGATCGAGCCCACGCGGACGTCGCGGAACAGGCGCTGGATGTCGTGCGCCATCGTGTAGCCGGCACCGCCCATGATCTCCATGGCGAGATGGGCGCACTTGAACTCGCCGTCGGTGCCCTGGATCTTGGCGATCGCCGTCTCCTCGACCGGATCGAGACCGGCATCGAGCATGTCGGCCAGGCGATAGGTCAGCGCCTGCGTCGTGCGCAGCAGGATGCGCATGTCGGCGAACTTGTGCTGGATCGCCTGGAACTTCGAGATCGGCTGGCCGAACTGGATGCGCTCCTGGGCGAAGCGCTTGGCGTACTCGATGCCGAAATGCATGTTGCCGCAGGCTTGCGCGGCGAGACACAAGCGCTCGAGGTTCAGACCCTTCATCAGGCCGGACCAGCCGCGATTCTCCTCGCCGATCACATGGTCGGCCGGCACGAACACACCGTCGAAGAAGATCTCGTTGGCGTGCGTCGTGCGCCGGCCCAGCGTCGGCAGCGGCTGCATCGTGAGACCGGCCGCGCGCGCATCGACCCAGAACAGCGTCACGCCCTTGTGCCGCGCCTCGCTGTCGGTCTTGGCCACCACCATCAAATAGTCGGCGACGTGCGCGGCGCTGATGTAGAGTTTCTGCCCCGTGATCCGATAGCCGTTGCCGTCGCGCACCGCCCGCGTCTTGATGCCCGACGCGTCGGAGCCGGTGTCGGGCTCCGACAATGCGAACGCCGACTTCAGCTTGCCGGCGCAGATCTCCGGCAGATAGCGCCGTCGCAGATGCTCGCCCGCCGTCAGTTGCAGGTGCATGCCGCCATAGACGACGGTCGGCAGATAGAGCGAGGACGCGCCGCTATAGTGACGCGCCAGCGCCTCGACCAGCACGACGAGGTCCTTGCGGCTGCCGCCCATGCCGCCATAGGCGGGATCGTAGGGCAGCGCCATGTAGCCCGCTTGCGCCAGCGCATCGAACGCCGCGTGCGGGAAAGCCGACTCCTCGTCGAGCCGCCGGATCTCCTCCGGCGGCAGCACGCGGGCCAGCAGTTCGGCGACGTTGCGCCGGATCAGGACCTGCTCGTCGGTCAGGCCGAACTCGTCGAGGGTGCTCATTTCACTTGGGCTTCGTGTCCTGGCGGTACAGGTAGTAGGCCCAGCCACCGACAGCGGCGAGAGCCACGAAGACGAGGATTTCGTAAAGAGACATGATCAGTCGAACACCACGACGCCGCGTGCGACCTCGCCCGCCATCATGCGCTTGAAGCCCTCGTTGATTTCCGAAAGCTTGTAGGTACGGCTGATCAGGCCGTCGATGTTCAGGCGCTTGTTCATGTAGTGATCGACCAGCACCGGGAAATCGAGATCGGGGCGAACCGAGCCGTAGAACGTGCCGCTCATCGTCTTCTCGCCGAACACCATCATCATCGGCGAATACTGCGCCTTCACCGTGGCCGCCGAGATGCCGACCGCGACGCCGTGGCCGCCCGGCGCCAGCGCGTCGAAAGCCAGTGCCTGCGTGGCGCCGACCGACACCGCGTCGAAGGAATAGTCGACGCCCAGCCCGCCGGTGATCTCCTTCACCTTCTTTACCGGATCGTTGTCGGTCGCGGTGTTGATCGTGTGCGTGGCCCCGAAGGTCCTGGCCATCTCGAGCTTGTTGTCGAGAATGTCGGCCGCGATGATCTTGCTGGCGCCCGAGAGCATCGCGCCCTGCACCGCGTTGAGGCCCACGCCGCCGCAGCCGATCACCAGCACGGTCGAGCCCGCTTCGATCTTGGCATGGCGCGTCACCGCGCCCACGCCGGTCGCAACGCAGCAACCGACCAGCGCCGCCTGAGCCCACGGCATGTCCTTGCGGATCGGCACCACCATCTCTTCCGGCACCACGACTTCCTCCGCGAAGGTGCCGATGCGGGCCATCTGGTTGATGCCCTCGCCCTTGTGCTTCAGCCGCAGCGTGCCGTCATGCTGCGCGCCCGGCGGCACCGACGCGCGCCCGATGCAGAGCACCGTGCGACCCTGCGTGCAGTAGCGGCAGCGCCCGCAATGGGGACGGAACGAGAAGATCACATGGTCGCCCGGCTTCACCGTCGTGACGCCCGGACCGCATTCCAGGATCTCGCCCGCCGCCTCGTGGCCCGGCACGATCGGCATCGGCGAGGGCCAGTCGCCGTTCATGATGTGCCAGTCGCTCTGGCAGACACCCGACGCCTTCATCTTCACGCGCACTTCCTGCGCCTTGGGCGGGTCGAGTTCGCACTCCACGACCTGGAGTGGCTCGTTGGGCTTGAACAGAACGGCGGCCTTCATGCTTTTTCCTCCCGAAGCGTTGCCGACACTATATCATCGCGCCATGAGCAAAACCCTCCTGATCACCGGCGGCGCCTCGGGCATCGGCGCCGAGACCGCCCGCCAGGCCGCGACGCGCGGCTACCGCATCGCCATCAACTACCGGACCCGCGACGCCCAAGCGAAGGCCGTGGTCGCCGACATCGAGGCCAGGGGCGGCAAGGCGATCGCCCTGCCCGGCGACATGGCGCGCGAGGCCGACATCGTGCGGCTGTTCGAGGAGACCGAGAAGGCGCTGGGGCCGATCACCCATCTGGTGAACAGCGCCGGCACCAACGGAAAACGCGGCCGGGTCGACGAATACGACGCCGCGGTGCTGGCCAACCTGTTCGCCACCAACGTCACAGGCCTGATGCTGTGCTGCCGCGAGGCGGCCCGGCGCATGTCGACGAAACATGGCGGCAAGGGCGGCGCGATCGTCAACGTCTCGTCGATGGCGGCGACGCTCGGCGGACGCCTCGGCTCCTCGGCCTATGCCGCGAGCAAAGGCGCGGTCGACGCCTTCACCAAGGGCTTCGCCCGCGAGGTCGCGTCCGAGGGCATCCGCGTGAACTCGCTGCGGCCCGGCATGGTGCTGACCGAGATGACGGAGGGCCGGCTGAAGGATCCGGCGTTTCGCACCAACATCGAGAAGTCGATTCCCATGGGTCGCGTTGGCCGGTCGGCCGAGATCGCCGAGGCGGTGCTGTGGCTGCTGTCGGACGAGTCGTCCTTCATCACCGGCGCGATGCTCGATGCGTCGGGTGGCGGGTATATTATCTAGGCGCGTTCACACGCGCCGGCGGGCGGCAGCGCCTTCAGAGGCGCGGGAGCCCGCTCCGTGCAAAATAGACAAGAAAAAGGCGCCGGTTTCGGCGCCTTTATCCTTTCTGCCCGGTGCGGGCTCTCGCGCTTGGTTACAAGCGCTGCCGCCCGCCAAGGCGCGCTTAGTTGCGCGCCTTATCGACCAAGGCCTTTTCCTTGATCCACGGCATCATGGCGCGGAGCTTCTCGCCGACCTCTTCGATCGGGTGCTCCGACATGCGCTTGCGCGTGGCCTTGAACGAGGCCTGGTTGACCTTGTTCTCCAGCATCCAGTCGCGGGCGAAGCGGCCCGACTGGATGTCTTCGAGGACGCGCTTCATCTCCGCCTTGGTCTCGGCGGTCACGATGCGCGGGCCGGTCTTGTACTCGCCGTACTCGGCGGTGTTGGAGATCGAGTAGTTCATGTTGGCGATGCCGCCCTCGAAGATGAGGTCGACGATCAGCTTCACTTCGTGCAGGCACTCGAAGTACGCCATCTCCGGCGCGTAGCCCGCCTCGACCAGCGTCTCGTAGCCAGCCTTGATCAGCTCGACGAGGCCGCCGCACAGGACGACCTGCTCGCCGAACAGGTCGGTCTCGCACTCTTCCTTGAACGAGGTCTCGATGGTGCCGGCGCGACCGCCGCCCACCGCCGACGAGTAGCTGAGCGCGATCTCGAGCGCATTGCCCGAGGAGTTCGCCGCCACCGCCACGAGGCAGGGCACGCCGCCGCCGCGCACATACTCGGAGCGCACGGTGTGGCCGGGGCCCTTCGGCGCGATCATGAACACGTCGAGGTCGGGACGCGGCGTCAGCAGGTTGAAGTGGACGTTGAGGCCGTGCGCGAAGGCCAGCGCCGCGCCCTGCTTCATATTGCCGGCGAGGTCGGCGTTGTAGATGTCCGACTGCAGCTCGTCCGGGGTCAGCATCATCACGATGTCGGCCCACTTGGCGCCGTCGGCCGGGCTCATCACGGTGAAGCCGGCGCCTTCGGCCTTCTTGATCGTGGCCGAGCCGGGCTTCAGCGCAATGCGTACGTCCTTGACGCCCGAATCGCGGAGGTTCATGGCGTGGGCATGGCCCTGGCTGCCGTAACCGACGACAAGGACCTTCTTGCCCTTGATCAGGTTCACGTCGGCATCACGATCGTAGTAGACACGCATTGGCGCCATTCCTCCTGGCTGACTTCTCGCAAAGAACGGGGGTTAGTAGACAAACCGGCCCGTAAAAACCAGCCTCGAATGCTGCTTCAATGCATGGTCGCCCTGCGTCGAACCCAAGACGCCCCTCGCCAGCGAACCCCGATTCTACATATGGTATGGGGTAGCCGCTCCCGCCCAAGCCTCCGAGAGGAAAGCTTCCTGATGTCGTCCCTTCGCTCCACCCTCGCCCTCCCGCTCGCCGCCCTCGCGCTGGCGGCCTGCTCGCAGCCCTCCGACGCGCCCACTGGGCCGGCCGTCGGCATGCCGGGCATCGACTACGCCGTGGAGAACTCGACGCTGCACGGGGCCGCCCGGGCCATGCGCAACCACACCTGGCTGTGGACCCGCGGCAACGGCCCGGCCCAGATCCACTACTCGACGGCGGACGGTCGCGACCTCGTCTGGATGGTCGGCCAGCGCCGCATCTTCCAGGGTCAATGGATGGTCGAGAACACCAGCGATTCGAGCGGCCAGCCGATCACCCAGATCTGCCTGCGCTATCCGGGCGTCAATTTCGGCGGGCTGAGCGCCACCCCGACCTGCCGTCCGGCCGGCACTTTCCTGGGCGAAATGCAGCAGCGCGAGGGCGGCGATCCCCTGCAGATGAACGGACGGACCCAGGCGCTGTTCGTGATCGACAAGGCGCCGGCCAACCTGGCCGAGATCGAGGGCCGCGTCGCGTCGATCAAGGGCCTGTCGAACTACTAGCGGTCGAAGGCCAGCTTCAGGCCCAGCAGCGCCAGCGCGCCGCCCATGAACCGGTCGAGCCAGAGCTTGGTTCGCCGGTAGAAGGCGCGCGCCGTCTCGCCCGAGAAGAGCAGCGTCAGCAGGGCGAACCAGCTGAACTCGTTGACCGCCACGATGGCCAGCACCGTGGCCTCCATCCAGGACGGCATCTGGGCGGGCAGCAGGGAGACGAAGATGCTGCCCATGAAGACCATGACCTTGGGGTTGCTGAGCTGCAGCAGAAGCGCCTTCAGGAAGCCCTGCCAGGCCCCTCCCCGCCCTGCCGACGGATCGGCCTCGGGCAGCGGCGCGCCGGCATGGCGCAGCAGCATCCAGGCGAGATAGAGCAGATAGAGCGCGCCGCCGATGCGGAAGGCGACGTAGAGCCACTCGAAGCGCGCGAACAGGATCTGCAGGCCATAGAGCGCTGCAGCCGCCCAGGCGACCGCGCCCAGCATCATGGCGAAGGCCGCGAGGAGTCCGGCACGGCGGCCCGCGACCGCCGCGGTCTGGACGACCAGCACCGTCGACGGGCCGGGGCTCGCCACGGCAAGCAGATGGACGACCGCGAGCCCGGCAAGGGCCGCGACGTACTCCATGCCTAGAGCGCCTCGCCGCCGCGCGACATGGCGACGATGCCGGTGCGGCAGACATCGACCAGGCCCAGCGTCTCCATCAGGCCGATGAAGGTCTGGACCTTGTCGCTGTTGCCCGTGACCTCGAACACGAAGGAATCGGACTTGGCGTCGATCACCTTGGCCCGGAACACGTCGGCCAGGCGCAGCGCCTCGACGCGCTTCTCGCCGACGCCCTTCACCTTCACCAGCGCCAGCTCGCGCTCGATGTGCGGGCCCTCGACCGTGAGGTCGCGCACGCGATAGACCGGCACGAGACGGTCGAGCTGCGCCTTGATCTGCTCGATGATCATGGGCGTGCCCTTGGTCACGATGGTGATGCGCGACTGGCTTTCCTTCGCGTTGGTCTCCGCGACAGTCAGGCTCTCGATGTTGTAGCCGCGGCCGGAGAACAGGCCGACCACGCGCGCGAGGATGCCCGGCTCGTTGGCCACCAGGACGGAGATCGTGTGGGCGACCACAGACGTATCCTTGCTCACACCAGCACCATGCCTTCTTCCGACACCGTCGTGGACTGCTTGTCGTCCGGACCCAGCAGCATCTCGTTGTGGGCAGCACCCGAGGGGATCATCGGGAAGCAGTTCTCCTTTTCGTCGACGATGACGTCGACGATTACGGGGTGCTTCAGATCGATCATCTCCTTGATCGTATCGTCGAGCTTGGCCGGATCCTCGCAGCGCAGGCCCTTGGCGCCGAACGCCTCGGCGACCTTCACGAAGTCGGGCAGAGATTCTGAATAGCTCTCGGAATAGCGGCCACCGTGCAGCAGCTCCTGCCACTGCCGGACCATGCCCATGTAGTGGTTGTTCAGCACGAAGATCTTCACCGGCAGGCGATACTGCGCCGCCGTGGAGAGCTCCTGGATGTTCATCAGGATCGAGGCTTCGCCCGCCACGTCGATGACGAGCGCCTCGGGATGGGCGATCTGCACGCCCAGCGCCGCGGGGAAGCCGTAGCCCATGGTGCCGAGGCCGCCCGAGGTCATCCAGCGGTTGGGCTGCTCGAACTTCAGGAACTGCGCCGCCCACATCTGGTGCTGGCCCACTTCGGTCGTGATGTAGTGGTCCTTGTCCTTGATGTGATGATAGAGCCGCTCCAGCGCGTATTGCGGCTTGATCACCTGCTTGTTCGGCTTGTAGGCGAGGCAGTTGCGCGCCCGCCACGTGTCGATCTCGGCCCACCACGCCTTCAGCGCCTTCTGGTCGACCTTCGGCTGCTTCGCCTTCCAGGCCTTGAGCAGCTCCTCGAGCACGATGCCGGCGTCGCCGACGATGGCGAGGTCGACACGGACGTTCTTGTTGATCGACGACGGATCGATGTCGACGTGGATCTTCTTCGAGTTCGGCGAGAACTTCGTCAGGTTGCCGGTGATGCGATCGTCGAAGCGCGCGCCGATGTTGATCATCACGTCGCAGCCGTGCATCGCCAGGTTGGCTTCGTAGGTGCCGTGCATGCCCAGCATGCCGAGGAACTGCTTGTCCGACGCCGGGAAGGCGCCGAGGCCCATCAGCGTGTTGGTGACCGGATAGCCCGTGAGATGCACGAACTGCGTCAGCAACTTCGAGGCCTTGGGACCGGCATTGATGATGCCGCCGCCGGCATAGAACACCGGGCGCTTGGCCTGCGCGATCATCTCGATCGCCTGCTCGATCTTCTTCGGGTCCGGCTGGGTCTGCGGCCGGTAGCTCTTGTGCGTCACCGCGACCTTCGGCGGCGGCGTGTACTCGTGCTTGTTCATCAGCACGTCCTTGGGCAGGTCGATGACGACCGGGCCCGGACGGCCGGAGCGCGCCACGTAAAAGGCCTCGTGGACCGAGCGGGCGAGATCGCCCACCGACTTCACCAGGTAATTGTGCTTGGTGCAGGGACGCGTGATGCCGGTCGTGTCGGCTTCCTGGAAGGCGTCGTTGCCGATCAGGTGAGTCGGCACCTGGCCGGTCAGGCAGACGAGCGGGATCGAATCCATCAGCGCATCGGTGAGGCCGGTCACGGCATTGGTCGCGCCGGGACCGGAGGTCACCAGCACCACGCCGACCTTGCCGGTCGAGCGGGCATAGCCCTCGGCGGCGTGCACGGCCGCCTGCTCGTGGCGCACCAGGATGTGGCGCAGCCGGTTCTGCTTGAACAGCGAATCGTAGATCGGAAGGACCGCACCGCCGGGATAGCCGAAGACGACCTCGACTTCCTCGTCGATCAGGGCTTTCACCAACAGATCGGCGCCGGTCGTGGCGGACTCCTCGGGCTTCGTCACAGTGCTCTCCTTCTGACAAATGTGCCGCAAAACGGGGGTTTTGCGGCGCGGCGGAACATAGTGGCAGGGTCGGAACCGGTCAATCCAAAAAGATCGAAACGCAAAGTTTCAGGTGTCTGGATTGTCCAAATATTTCTCAATCGCGACCAGAGCTTGATCAGCCCTTGGGTCGAATACCAGATCTGGTGCCATCTGGTGCCGAAACCACGTCATCTGGCGCTTGGCATACTGCCGCGTGTGATCGATGGCGACCCGCCGGACGTCCTCCCGCGACATCTCTCCCCGGAAATGGCGGAACAGTTCGGGTGCGCCATGAGCCTTGAGACCGGGCCAGGCCGGATCGGGCTGGCGGTCGAAGACCGCCCGCGCCTCGGCCTCGATACCGCCCGCCAGCATGACGTCGAAGCGTCGCTCGATGCGTTCGCGCAGCCAGGTCCGGTCAGGGGACAGCAGCACCGTCACGAACCGCCAGGGCGCGGTCGAGGCCTCGCCCTCCTGCCAGGCACTCAAGGGGCGGCCCGTGGCCTGCCAGACTTCCCAGGCGCGGACATGGCGCTGGCGGTCACCCGGCTTCAGCCGGCCGACGAGGACGGGATCGTGCTCGGCCAGCCGGGCCCGGAAGGCTGCCGGACCCAGCGCGGCCCAGTCGGCATTGGCCTGCTCCCGAAGCTCGGGCGGCGCGTCGGGTATCGGTGCGATGCCCTTCATCAGGGTGCGCAGGTAGAGGCCCGAGCCGCCGCACAGGATGGGCACGCGGCCGGCGGCCCGCGCCCGCTCGATCTCCCCGCTGGCCAGCGTGCGCCAACTTGCCGCCGACACGGTCTCGCCGAGGGGTACCACGCCATAGAGCGCGTGCGGCGCCCGCGCCTGCTCCTCGGGCGCCGGCTGCGCCGTCAGGATCGGGAAGGCGTCGTAGGTCTGCATCGCGTCGGCGTTGATCACCGTGCCGCCGCGACGCTCGGCCAGCGCGAGCGCCAGCGCCGACTTGCCGCTGGCGGTCGGTCCGGTGACGACGATGACAGGAGCTTTTGCCTGCGAAACCATGAGCCGGCGCACTGTTTGCAAATCCGCGACCCCGACGCTAGAGCCGGGGCGTGAAAAACGTACTGGTCCTCATCTCCAATCCCGCCCGTCCCGCCCTCACCGAGGCGGTCGTGGCGGCCGCCGCCGAAGCGCTGAAGCGTGCCGGCGCCACCGTCGGCCAACCCGACTGGCTGGCCCCCGGCATCGCCTGCGATCTGCCGTTCGACGGCGCGGCCGCGCCGCCCGCCCTTCCTGATGTCGATGCGATCGTCCTCGCCTCGCAGGGCCGGCGCAAGAAGCTGCTCGTCGCGGACATGGAATCGACCATGATCCACAACGAGATGCTCGACGAACTGGCCGACTTTCTCGGCCTGCGCGAGAAAATCGCCGGCATCACCGCCCGCGCCATGAACGGCGAGATCGATTTCGCCGGAGCGCTCGAGGAGCGGGTCGGGCTGCTGAAGGGACTGCCGGTCGGCAAGCTGGACGAGGCCGCAACGCGCATCCGCTACATGCCGGGCGGCGCCACCCTGGTCGCAACCATGAAGAAGCACGGCGCCTATTGCGCGCTGGTCTCGGGCGGCTTCACCTATTTTACGTCGATGGTACGCAAGAAGCTGGGCTTCGACTTCGATGCCGCCAACGTGCTGGAACATGACGGCACCTCACTGGCCGGTACGGTCGGCCGCCCGATCCTCGGCAAGGAAGCCAAGTTCACGACCCTGCAGCGGCTGGCCGGCGAACACGACATCACCATCGCCGATGCCGTGACCGTCGGCGACGGCGCCAATGACCTGCCGATGCTGAAGGCCGCCGGCCTCGGCGTCGCCTTCCATGCCAAACCTGCCGTGGCGGCCGAAGTGCCGGCCGGCATCAACCACGGCGACCTGAGCGCGCTGCTCTACCTGCAGGGCTATCGCCTGAGCGACTTCGAAGAGAGGAAAGACCCATGACAGACATCCAGCAGATCGTCCTCGCCAAGCGCCCCGAGGGCGACGTCACTGCCGATTGCTTCCGCGCCGAAACGGTTGCGCTCCCCGCCCTGGCCGACGGCCAGATCCTGGTGGCGCAACGCTTCCTGTCGCTCGATCCCTACATGCGGCCGCGCATGACCGAACTGCGCTCCTACACGCCGCCCTTCGAACTCGACAAGCCGCTGACCGGCGGCTCGGTCGGCGAGGTCGTCGAGTCGAAGAACCCGCGCTACGCCAAGGGCGACATCGTGATGGGCATGCTGAACTGGGCCACCCACACGGTCCATGACGGCAAGGGCCTGCGCAAGATCGATGCGGCCGGCATCCCGCTCTCGGCCTATCTCGGCGTGCTGGGCATGCCGAGCTTCACCGCCTGGTACGGCATCAAGCACATCTGCAAGCCCAAGGCCGGCGAGACGGTGTTCGTCTCCGCCGCGACCGGCGCGGTCGGCCAGGTGGCGGGCCAACTCGCCAAGCTGGCGGGCGCGCATGTCGTGGGCTGCGCCGGCGACGAGCAGAAGTGCCAGTGGGCGGTGCGCGAGGCGGGCTACGACGCCTGCTTCAACCACAAGACCGAGCGCGACGTGGGCGCGGTGCTCGACAAGCTCTGCCCCCAGGGTATCGATGCCGATTTCGAGAATGTCGGCGGCAGGATCTTCCACGCCGTCTTCGCGCGCCTGAACAATTTCGGCCGCGTCGCCTTCTGCGGCGCCATCTCGGAATACCAGGACGCCACGCCGATCGCAGGCCCCGAGAAGATGTTCACCATCGTCCAGCGCCGCCTGACCCTGCAGGGCTTCATCGTCTCCGACCACGTGGCCCTCATGGGCGAGTTCGTGAACGAGGTCGGCGGGCTGGTGGCGTCGGGCAAGCTCAAGAGTCGCGAGACGGTGATCGACGGGCTCGCCAAGGCACCCGAAGCCTTCATGGGCCTGCTGAAGGGCGAGAACTTCGGCAAACTGGTGGTTAAGGTCGGCTGACCTGTTTGTCGTCTGAGCGCCAGCGAAGGACCTCCCGCCAACAACGCAGGACGCAATCTGGTCGTTCGGCGAGGTCTTTCGCTCTGCTCAAGACGGCAGAGAAACAAAAAAGGCCGCGCGGTGCGCGGCCTTTTCGTTTGTCTGGAGGCGAAACCTATTTCTGCAGACGGAGCGCCGCGAACCTGGGGTCGCCCTGGCGTTCGACGAACAGGAGCACGGAGCGCTTCTTCTGCTGCTGCAGCTTGGTCACGAGTTCGGTGACCTCCTGCGGCGTCGTGACCGGCTTCTGGTCGACCTCGAGGATGACGTCGCCCGCCTGGAGCTGCTTCTCGGCGGCCGGGCTGTTGGGCGCCACCTTGGTGATGATCACGCCCTTCACCTGGTCGGAGAGACCATAGCGCTCGCGCAGCTGGTCGGTGACTTTCTGCAGGGAAAGGCCGAGCTGCTCGATGGTCGAGGTCACCGGCTGGTCGGGCTCGGCCGGCTTCTTCGTTCCCTGCGCCGACGTGTTCTGCTTCTCGGCCTCTTCCTGCTCACCGACGCGCAGCTTCAGCGGCACTTCCTTGGCCCCGCGCCAGACGACGACGTCGACGGTGTTGCCCACCCGGGCATTGGCGACGATCTTCGGGAAGCGGCGCAGGTCGAGGACATCCTGGCCGCCGAACGAGATGATGATGTCGTTGCGCTTCAGGCCCGCCTTGGCGGCAGGGCCGTCAGCCGTGACATTGGCCACCAGCACACCGCGGGCACGGTCGAGGCCGAAGGAATCGGCGATATCGTCGGTGACGCTCTGGTAGCTGACGCCGATCCAGCCGCGCTTGACCTTGCCGAACTCGCGCAGCTGGTCGGCGACCTGCTTCACGAGATTCGACGGGATGGAGAAGGCGAGGCCGGCATTGGTGCCGGAGGGCGAGTAGATCGCGGTATTGACGCCGATCACCTCGCCGTCGGTGTTGAACAGCGGACCGCCCGAGTTGCCCTTGTTGATGGCGGCGTCGGTCTGCAGGTAGTCGTCGAGTGAGTCGTTCAGCGAACGGCCGCGCGCCGAAATGATGCCGGCCGTCACCGAATGGCCCATGCCGAACGGATTGCCGATGGCGATCACCCAGTCGCCGACCCGCGACTTGTCGGAATCGCCCCACTTCACCGCCGGCAGGGGCTTCTTGTTCGGCGGCTCGACCTTCAGCAGGGCCAGGTCGATGCGGCTGTCGGAGCCGATCAGCTTGGCCTTGAGCTGGGTGTCGTCGCGGAAGATGACCGTGATGTCCTCGGCGCCCTGGATGACGTGGTTGTTGGTGACGATGTAGCCCTCGCCGTCGATCACGAACCCGGAGCCCAGCGAGGTACCGCGACGCTTCTGCTGCTCCTCGCCACCCTTCTTGTCGAAGAACTCCTTGAAGAGCTCCTCGAAGGGCGAGCCCGGCGGAAGCTGCGGCATGTCGCGCAGCCGCGGACCCTGCTGGGGCACGTTCTGCGTCGTCGTGATGTTGACGACGGTCGGCATCAATTTGTCGACCAGCTCGGAAAAGCTTTCCGTCGGCTGGCGCGCCCAAGCCGGCTCCGTCGCCACAAGACCAAGCGACGCGATGGCCGCGAGAGCGGCTCCTCTGAAATAGCCTTGAAAATCAGCTAGAATCACGACCGACCTCCAACGGCGCTCAAGGCCAAACGGTCGGTACGGCCGGCGCCGCGCGTTAGAGTTCCTGTCTACCTGCGGCCCGATTGTGGCGCAAATAAAGAGGCCGTTATCAGGCCCGTATTTGCTGCGTTTTTCACGTGTCTCCAAAAAGAAACCGGCGGCGTGGCAGGAGTGCCACAGCCGCCGGTCCGGTACGGTTCTTGCCGGGTTCTACTTCTTCAGTGCCGGTATTCCGGACGGGTCGTTGAAGTAGCGGAAGAAGTCGTTGTCCGGGCTGAGCAGCATGGTCGAGCCACCCGAACCGAACGCCTGCTTGTAGGCCTCCATGCGCCGGTAGAAGCCGTAGAAGTCCTTATCCTTGCTGAAGGCCTTGGCGTAGATCTCGGTCGCGGCGGCATCCGCCTCGCCCTTCAGTATCTGGCCCTTCAGCCCGGCGTCGGCCTTGATGACCGCAACCTCGCGGTCGGCCGTCGCCTTGATGCGGGCGTTCTCCTCGTCGCCCTCGGCTCGGAGCTGGCCGGCCTCGCGCTCGCGGTCGGTCTTCATGCGGTTGTAGACCGACTGGGAGTTGGCCTGGGGCAGATCGGCGCGCTTGATACGCACGTCGACCGTCTGGACACCCAGTTCCATGGTCTTGCCGTTCACCCGCTTGGTGATCTCGTCCATCAGGTTGGCGCGCTGGTCGGTCAGCACCGCATGCAGCGGCACCGACGACAGGACGCCACGGATTTCCGAGTTGATCAGCGAGTCGAGCAGGCCGCGCAGGGTCGTCTCGCCTCCCGGCACGGTCTGCGCATAAAGTTTGGCCGCGACGATCTTGTAGCGGGCATAGGCATCGACCACGAGGCGCTTCTGGTCGCCCGCGATGATCTCGAACTCCTCGGCTTCGTAGTCGAGCAGCCGGCGGTCGATCCGCTGGATGTCCTGGATCAGCGGGATCTTGGCGTAGAGGCCAGGTTGCGTCTTCGGTTCGCCGACGATGGCACCGAACTGCCGGACCAGGACCTGCTTGGTCGGGTCGACCGTGTAGAAGGTCTGGGTCACGAGGAAACCCAGGACCGCGAGCGCGATCAGCGCGATGATCGAACGGTTGCTCATCGCGTGGCTCCCGGCAAAGGCTGCGGCGCCGGTCGTGGTTGCGGGCCGACTCCCGGCGTCTGACCCGAGCGCAGCTCGGGCAGCGGCAGGTAGGGCAGCACGCCCCCATTGTTGGTCGTTCCCTTGTCGACCAGCACCTTGTTCACGTTGCGGAGCACCTCTTCCATCGTGTCGAGATACAGACGCTCCGTGGTGATGTCCTTGGCCTTGGCCCACTGCTCGTAGACCTGGTCGAAGCGCTGCGCATCGCCGCTTGCACGGGCGACGATCTCGGCCTTGTAGGCCTCGGAGCGCTGGACGATCGACTCGGCTTCACCCTTGGCCCGCGGAAGCTGCTGGTTGCGGTAGGTATTGCCCTCGTTGATCAGTTTCTCCTTGTCGGCACGCGCCGCCTGGACGTCGCGGAACGCCGCGATGACCTCCTGCGGGGGGTCGACGCGCAGAAGCTGGATCTGCGAGATGCGGACGCCCAGCCCGTATTCGTCGAGGATGCCCTGCAGCAGATCCTTGGTGTCCTGCTCGATGCGGCTGCGGCCCTCGGTCTGGGCGTATTGCAGGTTCGACTTGCCGATGACCTCACGCATTGCGGCTTCGGCGCCGGAGCGGACGTTCTCCTCAGGATTGCGCACGTCGAATGCGTACTTGAAGACGTCCTTGATCTGCCAGAGCACGGCGAACTCGATGTCGACGATGTTCTCGTCGCCAGTCAGCATCAGGTTTTCGGTCGAAGTCGGACGCGGACCGCGCGTGTAAGGAGTTGAAGCCTGGGCGCCGCGGGAGCCGAGGACGGTGCGCCGCTGATCCTGCACGTTCACGACCACGACATTTCCGATCGGTGCGGGCAGATTGTAGTGCAGGCCAGGCTCGACGGGCTTGCCGTAGGGCTTGCCGAACACGAGCTGGATCGCCTGCTGGTTGGGCTGCACGCGGAAGAAGCCGGTCGCCAGCCAGATCACCAGCGCGCCGAGCACCACGAGGGCAATGCCCTTGTAGGTGCCGAAACCGCCGGGCATGAGGTTCTTGAGCCGCTCTTGGCCCTTGCGGATGACGTCTTCCATGTCGGGGGGACGCCGCGAGCCGAAGGGGCCGCCACCGCCGCCGCCTCCACCGCCACGGTTGCCGCCGCCACCGCCACCACCCCAGGGACCGCCGCCGCCACCAGAGCCGCCGCCTCCACCGCCGCCGCCCCAGGGGCCGCCGCCGTTGTTATTCCACGCCATCGTTCACCTCAGGGCCCCTGCTTGCCGCGCGTTCGCGCGTTGTCGCTTTTGATTTCCACACGAGCTGCATATATGTGACGGCAGGCCCACCTTCAATCAAGCGGCGGACATGAAAATGCGCCGAGGCGGAAGAAGCAGAACATGGCGGAAATAAGCGAATCGGCCATCCGGAAGGTTCTCGAAACCGTCATCGATCCGGCGACCGGCCGCAGCGTCGAGGCGCTGGGCATGGTGAGCGGCATCGCCACGCGCTCTGGTCATGTCGCGGTCACGCTCGAAGTCGACCCCGCTCGCGGCACGGCCCTCGAGCCGCTGCGCCAGGCCTGCGAGCAGGCGATCCGCGCCATGCCGGGGGTTCTCTCCGCAACCGCGGTGATGACCGCCGAGCGCGCCGCGGCGACGCCCCGCCCCGCCCCGCCTCCCGCACCGGGCAATCACGGCCATGCGCACGGGCACAGCCATGGCGCGCCTGCGGGCAAGACCACGGGCGGCGGTGGCCGCATCGACGTGCCGGGCGTGAAACACATCATCGCCGTGGCGTCGGGCAAGGGCGGCGTCGGCAAGTCGACGACCGCTGTCAACCTGGCGCTCGGCCTCGCGGCCAACGGCCTCTCGGCGGGCCTGCTCGACGCCGACATCTACGGCCCGTCGATGCCGCGCATGCTGGGCGTGACCGAGAAGCCGGAGTCGGCCGATGGCAAGATGCTGAAGCCGATCGAGCGCTTCGGGCTCAAGACCATGTCGATCGGCTACATCGTGAACGAGGACACGCCGATGATCTGGCGCGGTCCCATGGTGTCGAGCGCGCTCGAGCAGATGCTGCGCGACGTGACCTGGGGTGACCTCGACGTGCTGGTCGTCGACATGCCGCCGGGCACCGGCGACGCCCAGCTCACCCTCGCCCAGCGCGTGGCGCTGGCCGGCGCCGTCATCGTCTCGACGCCGCAGGACATCGCCCTCGTCGACGCGCGCAAGGGCCTCGCCATGTTCCGCAAGGTCGCCGTGCCGGTGCTCGGCATCGTCGAGAACATGAGCTACTTCCTCTGCCCCAAGTGCGGCGAGCGCTCGGAGATCTTCGGCCACGGCGGCGCCCGCGAGGAAGCCGACAAGCTGGGCGTTCCGTTTCTCGGCGAGATCCCGCTGCACCTCGACATCCGCACCACGTCCGACAGCGGCCATCCCATCGTCGTGTCGAAGCCCGACAGCGCCCACGCGCAGGCCTACAAGAACATCGCCGGCCGCATGTGGAAGCAGCTGACCGCCAACCAGCGCGGCGCCCGCAAGGCCCCGAACATCGTGGTGCAGTAGCTCGAGATTGCCTCCCCATTCACATGGGGAGGTGGCGCCGTCTCGCGGCTTGTAACCAAGCCGCTGAGGCGACGGAGGGGTCATGACCCCATCGCCCTCGTAAGACGAGGGCACTTCCGCATCTGAATGGGGAAGGGCTTACTTTTTCGTCTTGCGCCTGCTCGGCCGCCAGCCCACGCGCCATTTGCCGATCATGCCGTGGACGCCGATCATCGAGCCGGCGACCAGTTCGAGCGCGAGGAAGCGGCGGTCCTCGACCCAACCGGGGAGCTGGATGTTCAGTGCGAGATCGCGGCGAAAGCCGAACTGGTTGTAGTACTCGGGATCCCCGACCAGGATGATGCGGCTGTGGCCCAGCATGCGCGACTGCGCCATCGAATGCCACATCAGCGCCTTGCCGTAGCCCAGGCCGCGCAGTTCGGGCGAGATGGCGAGCGGGCCCAGCATGATGGCGGGCCACTTCTCGTTGACCAGGATCGGCCAGTTGCGGATCGACGCCACCATCCGGTCCTTCTGGTCGATGGCGACGAAGCACAACTCGCGGATCGGCTTCACGCCCTCGCGCAGCCGGTAGACCGTCTTCTGCTGGCGGTCGGGCCCGAAGGCCGCCTCGTTCATCTCCTCGACCGCCGTGTTGTCGCGCGGCCGCTCGCGCAGCAGCCGCAGCCGGCCGGGATCGCGGATCACGTCGCCTGACCGAGGGCGGCCATCAGCTCGCGCCATTCGCGGGCGCTCAAGCCGCTCGACTTCTGGTCGACCGTCTCGCCCGCCAGCATGCGCTTCACGATGGCGAGGCCGGTCTTGGAGAGATGCGTGCCGCCCAGCCGGTATTCGACGAAAGCGTCGTGGCTGATCGGGCACCAGCGCTTCAGCGTGTCGAGCATGGTCTCGGCGTAGACGCGGATCTCGTACTGCGCATGGGCGTCGGCCCGCAGCGACAGGAAGTGCATGAGATTGTGGAGGTTGGTCTTCCAGTACCACTGCGTATAGAAGCCGAGCGACAGGTTCATGCGGGCCAGTTCGCGCGCGAGGCCCGATCGCTCGGGATCGAGCGGCGCACCGGCTTCACCCTCGTTCAGCATCTCGAGATAGTGCTCGTAGACCAGCTCGGCGTCCTTCTTCAGCAGGTCGAAGACGCGCTCCGCCTCCTTGCCCGCCAGCACGGCGTCGCGCCCCTGCCGGTTCATCGCGCTCTGCGCGGCGAGATGCTCGGGCTTCGGCACGTAGAACTCGTTGTCGAGGATCGAGTAGCGCGCGGAATACTCGTTCACGTTGGCGGTGCGATGGCGGATCCACTGACGCGCCACGAAGATCGGCAGCTTCACGTGGTACTTGATCTCGCACATTTCGAACGGCGTCGTGTGGCGGTGCCGCATCAGGTAGTTGATGAGACCGCGATCCTCGCTGACCTTCTTGGTGCCGCGGCCGTAGCTCACGCGCGCGGCCTGAACCACGGCGGCATCGTCGCCCATGTAGTCGACGACGCGGACGAAGCCGTGATCGAGCACGGGCAGCGCCTGGTAGAGGATCTCCTCCAGCGCCGGGGCCACGGGACGCAGGGTCGGCTGGGCGCCGGCCCGGGCCTGGTCGATTTCAGCCTGCTGGTCGCTGGAGAGGGGCATCGGTTCATTGTCCTCGTTTGCGCCGGACTTTATGGGCGCGGAGCACCCCCGGCCATGGGGAAATATCCGATGATCACCCGCCTTCAAAATGCCGGCCGATGCGCCTATATAGGGCCTGTCGGGAAACCGACTATGGCGATAAACGCCGCGTGACATAAGCGTTTCGGACCCGGGGGCAGTACCCGGCGCCTCCACCATTATTTCTCCACCCTTGGGTGGAACCGATGGGGGCGAACCAGGATCGACGGGCGTGGTAAAGACGCGGTTTTTGCTCGGTATGGTTCCGCCGTGACGGGCCATTCACAAGTGCTAACGATAACACCGTTACACTCGCTGCTGCCGCCTAAACAGCGGACGTAAGCGCGGTCCGGGGGGCACCGGGCAACAGAAGCCCCCCACTCATCTTCCGGGTCATCTCCGCTTTCCTTCCCGGCGATTGACCGCTATTGCCATCGTTGACTCTCCCGCACCGCGGGCCGATGCTTTCACGAAATTTCCGACAGGCCATGAACGATCGCTTTCACTACGACGCTCTCGTCGACGATGCGCTGCGCAGCGTCGTGCGACGCGTGCTGACTCAGGTCGCGGAAACGGGTCTTCCGGGCTCGCATCATTTCTACATCAGCTTCCGCAGCGGCGATCCCGGCGTGGAGCTGCCGGAATATCTGCGCGCCAAGTATCCGGAAGAGATGACGATCGTGCTGCAGCACCAGTACTGGGATCTCATCCTGCACGACGATTGGTTCGAAGTGACGGTGAGCTTCAACAAGCAGCAGGAACACATAAAAGTTCCGTTCTCCGCGCTCTCCGCCTTCGTCGATCCTTCGGTGCGCTTCGGCCTGCAGTTCGACCGTCGCGACAAGGCCGGCGAGAAGCTCGACGGCGCGGCCGCGCCGGTGGGCGCCTCCGAGCCGACGCCGCTGCCGGTGCCGGAAAAGCGGCCCCTGCCCGCGCCCACCGAGGGCGAGGATGGCCAGGCGCCCGCGGAGGCTGCGGCCGACGACGCGGCCAAGCCCGAGGACGCCGCCTCCAAGGTCGTCAAGCTCGACAGCTTCCGAAAGAAGTAGGTAGACGCCGCGCCCCGGCTGCGGCAGGAAACCGGCGCCCCGACAGGGTCGCCAGGAGAAGACGCATGCCCGAATTCCAGTTCCAGGAAATGTTCCCGAGCCACGAGGACACGACGTCCTACCGCAAGCTCACTTCGGATTTCGTCGGCACGGCAAAGTTCAACGGCCGCGACGTGCTCACCGTCGAACCCGAGGCGCTGACGACCCTTACGGCGGCCGCGTTCCACGACATTTCCCACCTGCTGCGTCCGGGCCATCTCCAGCAGCTGCGCAACATCCTCGACGACGGCGAAGCCTCCGACAACGACCGCTACGTGGCGCTCGAACTGCTGAAGAACGCCAACATCTCGGCCGGCGGCGTGCTGCCGATGTGCCAGGACACCGGCACCGCCATCGTCATGGGCAAGAAGGGCCAGGCTGTGTGGACCGGCGGCGGCGACGAGGAAGCGATCGCCCGGGGCGTCTACAAGACCTACACCGAGACCAACCTGCGCTATTCGCAGGTCTCGCCGCTGTCGATGTTCAAGGAAGTGCAGACCGGCACCAACCTGCCGGCGCAGATCGACATCTACGCGACCGACGGCGACGCCTACAAATTCCTGTTCGTCGCCAAGGGCGGCGGATCGGCCAACAAGACCTACCTGCACCAGCAGACGCCGGCGGTGCTGAACGAGGCCTCGCTGCTCAAGTTCCTCGACACGCAGATCCGCACCCTGGGCACCGCAGCCTGCCCGCCCTATCACCTGGCCATCGTGGTCGGCGGCACGTCGGCGGAGATGAACCTCAAGACGGTGAAGCTCGCCTCGACGCGCTACCTCGACGATCTTCCCAGCGAGGGCAACAACAAGGGCGTGGCCATCCGCGATCGCGAGATGGAGCAGAAGGTGCTGGAGCTCACGCGCCAGATGGGCATCGGCGCGCAGTTCGGCGGCAAGTATTTCTGCCACGACGTGCGCGTGATCCGCATCGCCCGCCACGGCGCCTCCGTGCCGATCGGCATCGGCGTCTCCTGCTCGGCCGACCGTCAGGCCGTCGGCAAGATCACGAAGGACGGCGTCTTCCTTGAACAGCTCGAGACCAACCCGGCGCACTTCATGCCGGACGTCGAGCCGACGCAGCTCTCGGGCAGCGTCGTGGCGGTCGACCTGAACAAGGGGATGGCTCACACGCTCTCGGTGCTCACCAGGCATCCGGTGAAGACCCGCGTGAACTTGAGCGGCACGCTGATCGTGGCGCGCGATTCCGCGCACGCCAAGCTCAAGGAGCGGCTCGACCGCGGCGAAGGCCTGCCGGACTATTTCAAGCAGTTCCCCGTCTACTACGCCGGCCCCGCCAAGACGCCGACCGGCATGGCGTCGGGCTCGTTCGGCCCGACCACGGCCGGCCGCATGGATTCCTATGTCGATCTCTTCCAGGCCAATGGCGGCTCGATGGTCATGCTGGCCAAGGGCAACCGCAGCAAGCAGGTCGTCGACGCCTGCAAGAAGCACAAGGGCTTCTATCTCGGCTCGATCGGCGGCCCGGCCGCGATCCTGGCGCAGGACGTCATCAAGAAGGTCGAGGTGCTGGAATATCCGGAACTCGGCATGGAAGCGATCTGGCGCATCCAGGTCGAGAACTTCCCGGCCTTCATCATCACCGACGACAAGGGCAACGATTTCTTCAGCGACCTGAAGATCTGAAGGTTGCTGCCAACTGTCGTTCTGAGCGAAGCGAAGGACCTGGCAGAACGACCAGCGGACTTCGTTGCTGCCGCGAGATCCTTCGCTGCGCCTAGGATGACAAGAGGAGTGGTCCCGCTCTAGCTGCGGCAGCCTTCTTCCTTCGCGCACCAGCGGTCGATCCAGGCATCGCCGGTGCGCGCGTTGATGACGTGCAGCCAGGCGCCGCGGCAGCCGAGGATGCGAAAGACTTCCTCTTCGCCCTCCAGAGTCGCGAGTTTCCTGCCCATCGCACCGGGGTGGGTCTGCACGTTGAGCGGACCGTTCACGCGGGCATCGACCATGAGCAGGTCGGCCGGCATCCAACCCTGAGACCGGCCATCGCCCGTCGTGACGCGGGCCCAGCCGCCCTGGCTGCCCGACAGGCTGACCATCGCCCGTGCACCGTCGGGCTCGGCCGACCGCGCCTGAACACGGCCGACGACGGGCGCGCCCATCGACGGCTCGGCGCGCAGCGGCACGAACTCGCCCTGTTGCAGCCATGTATAGGAATCGGTCGGCGTGCACGCATCGCCCTGCCCGGTGCTGGCGTCGACCGAACGCTCGACGACCGCAAACCCCGCAAGCACGGCGACCGTGCCGATCATGGCGCGAATCATCGTAGCCCTTCCCACTTCGTGCCGCCGGCTCCCCAGCCCGCGGCCCCCTTCACCCGTCGCCGTTGTAGGATCGGGTTGCAGCCACGTCGTGGCGCGGTTTGTAAGAATTGTTTCGCATCGCCGACGGTTTCTGGATCGACCGGCCCGTCCGCGCGCTACACTGGCCGCCATGGACCTCGCCAAGCAGCACCTCGACGTCGGCCTCTTCTCGACCAATCGCGACGACCAGCTCGCCTTCTGGCAGCAGACCGTCGGCCTGCCCTACGACCATATGGGCAAGCTGGGCGGCGGCATGCAGCAGCACCGCCACCACATGAACGGCTCGATCCTGAAGATGAACCATTCGCGCGGGCCGCTACCCGAGGCTCCCCCCTCGGGGATCGTCGGCCTCGAGATCGCTCGCGAAGGGCTGGCCGCGCCGCAGCCGCTGGCAGACCCCGACGGCAACAGGGTGACGCTGGTGCCGAAGGGCCTGAACGGCGTCGCGGGCATCGCGATCCTACTCAAGGTCAACGATCCGGCCGCCCACGACCGGTTCTGGACGCACGCCATGCAGTTCGAGCGCGCCGGCGAGGGCCGCTATCGCTGCGGCGACTCGCTGGTCATGGTGGCGGAGAAGGGCAAGGTCGAGAGCGCGGTCGGCCAGTGGCGCGGCCCTGGCTATCGCTACATGACGGTGCAGGTGTGGGATTGCCTCGCCGAATATGCGGGCATCCTCGAACGCGGCGGCGCCTCGGGCGGCGAACCGCGCGTGCTGGGCGACACGGTGCGCTTTGCATTCGTCTGCGATCCCGACGGCAATCACATCGAGATCAGCCAGCGCGCGTCCCTGACGGGCGGAGCGCTCTGAGACAGGCAAGGACGCCCGAGGGCGTCCCGACGTCCTGACTACCGCTTGCCCTTACGCGCCTTGCGGGCGGCGTAGCGGGCGTCGCGGGCGGCCTTCTGCTCGGCCTCGGACAGCACCGGCTTGGCGGCCCGCCGCGCGGCACGTTCGGCCTCCGCGGCCTCGGCTGCGGCCTTCGCTTCTGCAGCCGCTGCAGCGGCTGCCGCTTCCGCCGCGGCCACGATTGCGTCCGCAGCTGCCTTCGCCGCGGCGGCTTCGGCCGCGATGCGCGCGTCTTCCGCCCGCTTGGCTTCCCGGCGCTCGTTCTCGCGAGCCTCGCGCGCAGCCGCTACGGCAGCGCGCTCGGCCTGCTTCTTGAGGAGTTCCGGATCGTTGGCCTTCGCCTTGGCCTTGTCGAGCAAGGCCTGCTTGGCTGCCGCGGCGGTCGCAAGGCGATCGCCGAAATCCACGTTCCTGCCGCTCATGGTCCTGGTCTTTACTCCGCCGCCGCAGCGGCCTGCTTCTTGGCCCGCTTGCGATCCTCGAGATTGAGGAACCGCTTGCGCAACCGGATGGACTTCGGGGTGATCTCGACGAGTTCGTCTTCTTCGATATACGCGATCGCCTGCTCGAGCGACATCTTGCGCGGGGGCGTGAGGCGAACCGCCTCGTCCTTGCCGGCGGCGCGGATGTTGGTGAGCTGCTTGCCCTTCAGCACGTTGATCTCGAGATCGGTGCCACGGCTGTGCTCGCCGATGATCATGCCCATGTAGACGGACACGCCGGGCTCGATAAACATCGGGCCGCGATCCTCAAGCTTCCACATCGCATAGGCGACCGAGGTGCCCTCTTCGTTGGCGATCAGCGCGCCGTTGCGCCGGCCGGCGATCGGGCCGCGATAGAGACCGTACTCGTGGAACAGGCGGTTCATCACGCCCGTGCCGCGCGTGTCGGTCAGGAACTCGCCGTGATAGCCGATCAGGCCGCGCGACGGGGCGTAGAACACCAGGCGCGTCTTGCCGGCGCCCGACGGGCGCATGTCCTGCAACTCGCCCTTGCGCAGCGAGATCTGCTCGACGACGGCGCCGGTATAGGCGTCGTCGACGTCGATCACGACTTCCTCGATCGGCTCCAGGCGCTGGCCGGTGACCGGATCGGTCTTGAACAGCACCTTCGGACGGCCGACGGCGAGCTCGAAGCCCTCGCGGCGCATCGTCTCGATCAGCACGCCGAGCTGCAGTTCGCCACGGCCCGCCACTTCGTAGGAATCGGCGTTCTCGGTATCGGTGACGCGGATCGCCACGTTGCCCTCGGCCTCGCGCATCAGGCGCGCGCGGATCATGCGGGTCGTGACCTTGTCGCCTTCCTTGCCGGCGAGCGGCGAGTCGTTGACCATGAAGGTCATGGCGAGAGTCGGCGGATCGATCGGCTGCGAAGAGATCGGCTCCGAAATCGTCAGATCGCCCAGCGTGTCGGCCACGGTGGCGACCTTCATGCCGGCAATGGCCACGATGTCGCCCGCCTCGGCCGATTCGAGCGCCACGCGCTCGAGGCCGCGGAAAGCCAGGACACGCGTGATGCGGGTCTGCTCCAGTTCCTTGCCGTCGCGGCTGAGCGCCTTGACCATCGAGTTCGGCTTGATCGAGCCCGACAGGACGCGGCCGGTGAGGATGCGGCCGAGGAAGTTGTCGGCTTCGAGCGTCGTCACCAGCATGCGGAAGGCGGGATCCGGATCGATCTTCGGCGCCGGCACATGCTTCACCAGCAGCTCGAACAGCGGCGTCATGTCCGTGTGCTCGGCTTCCAGCGAAGTGGCGGCCCAGCCCTGGCGGGCCGAGGCGAAGAGCGTCGGGAAGTCGAGCTGCTCGTCCGAAGCGTCGAGCGCCGAGAACAGGTCGAACACCTCGTCGTGCACTTCGTGGGCACGGGCGTCGGACCGGTCGACCTTGTTGATCAGCACGATCGGCTTCAGGCCGAGGCGAAGCGCCTTGCCGAGCACGAACTTGGTCTGCGGCAGCGGCCCTTCGGCCGCGTCGACCAGCAGCACCACGCCGTCGACCATCGAGAGAATGCGCTCGACCTCGCCGCCGAAGTCGGCGTGGCCCGGCGTGTCGACGATGTTGATACGCGTGCCGTGCCACTCGACCGAGGTCGCCTTGGCAAGGATCGTAATACCCCGTTCGCGCTCGAGGTCGTTCGAGTCCATGGCGCGCTCGGCGACCTGCTGGTTCTCGCGGAAGGTGCCGCTCTGCTTCAGCAGGCAATCGACCAGAGTGGTCTTGCCATGGTCGACGTGCGCGATGATCGCGACGTTGCGGATGTCCATAATGATTTGTCCGGAGGGGTTGATTGGGCGCGCTTATACGCACGCTCTGTGACGGCGGCAAGGCAGGGAGAGGAGGCGTCTTGCCGCTGCGGGGCCCCGCTGCCACAGTCCCGCCATGCGCAAACGCTCGGTCACCATCAATGGCCATCGCACCAGCATCTCGCTGGAAGATGCCTTCTGGACGGAGCTTTTAGCCCTTTCGGGGGAGCGCGGCCTGTCGCTGAACGCCCTCGTCACGGAGATCGATCGGGGCCGGGCGGAGAGCGGCGGCAACCTGTCCAGCGCCCTCCGGCTTCATGTCCTCGCCGAGCTGAAGCGGCGCACGATCAGTCGAGCTTGAAGCCCCGGGCGCGCACGAATGCGCCGAAATCGGCCCGCTCCGGCACCGAATATTGCCGTGCCTTGTCCTCCGACCATCCGTAGCCCGCGTCCTCGCCGAATTTTTCCACGAAGCGCTGGGTTTTGTAGGGCTGGGTCTCGTTGCGACGCCGGTCGTAGGCCTCGACCTTCTCCCGCAGCCCCGTCTCGTCGTAGCGGTCCCGGTGAATCGACACGTCCAGCCCGAGCCGCGGGCTCATCACTCCCTCGAAGGACGGCCAGCCCACCCCGAGTCCGGCGACCGGAAACACATGCTGCGGCAGCCCCAGCACGTCCGCGACCTGGGCGGCCTGGTTGCGGATCTGGCTGATCGGGCAGGTCCCGAGCCCGACCCGGTCGGCCGCGGCGATGAAAGTGGCCAGGGCGATGCCAGCATCGACGGCGGCATTGAAGAACGGATCGAGATGGTCGTTCACGAACGGGCGGCCGCGCCATTCGAACAGCAGCCGGTGGCGCCGGTTGTTGCCGCAGAACACCAGCAGCGCCGGGCCGGCCGCGGCCCAGGGATTCTCCGGAATCAGGGCCTGGAGCTTCTCGCGCTGGGCCTTGTCCGTGACGATCACGATGTCGGCCTGCTGCAGGTCGCTCTTGGAGGGTGCCGACAGCGCCACGGCGCAGAGCGTGTCGAGCAGTGCCGGATCGAGTGGCCGGTCGGAATAGCGCCGCACGACGCGGCGGTTGGCCATCTCGGCCAGGACCTCGACGCCCTTCGGGGCCTCGGTCAACGCAGGGGCGGAACCGAACCGCGCCTTCAGCACGGACTTCAGACGATCGAGCACGGCAACTCCTCAGCGACCGAAAATATTGGGGATGGGGATCGGGATATTGGGGATCAGCGACCGCGGAACCTGCTCGAGTTGCTGGACGCCCGGCAGGGTGCTGATCATGCCCGGCGGGTCTTTGGCGGTGCCGCGCGAGACGTTGAGCGACGGCGACGACATCGCCCCGCGCGCGGTCGTGATCAGGTACGGCGCCGACCCGTCCTCGGCGATATAGAAACTCACCGTCGTATCGGTGGTCGAGGCGCCGAGATTGGTGCGCGTGGATATCCGTGCCGTCGCGCGATTGCCCTGTACCGCGAGGCCCCTGTCGGTCAGCACGCCTCCGGCGATGTCGACATGGCCCGAGATCGGGCTGTCGTGGTTCACGAAGCGATTCAGCACCAGCGAGATCGCGTTCAGCATGCTGGTGGGCGACATGCCGCGCTGGCCGATGGCACCCAGCATGTTCCCCAGCGTCTGGTCGATCACTGTGCTGGCGGCGCCTGCGGCCATCGAGCCCAGCATCTGCAGGGCCTTGTCGGCGCCGATGAAGATGTGGCCGCCGAGCTGGGCGCCACCGGCCATCGAGGCGCGGATCTGGTCCGACGTCGTGCCGCCGCCGCGCAGCGTGATCCCGTTGGCGTTCAGCTTGCCGTCGACCGTCACCTTCACCGCGCTGCCGAACTCGTTGGTGCCCGAGGTGCTGCGCAGCATCTGGCCCAGGAAGATGTTGTTGGCGTCGCCCCGGAAGTCGATCGAGAGCGCGGGCTGCGTCGCGTTGACCGTACCCGCCAGCGCCAGCGAGCCGCCGAACAGCGAGCCCTTGAAGTGCTGGACCGTCAGGACGCCGTCCTTGAGCGTCGCCGCCAGATCGGCATTGCCGATCCGCATCGGCGCACTGATCAGCGTGCCGGCGGCCAGCTTCAGCGAGCCGTCGATGCTGCGCAGCGGCGCGGTGTCGATCGGCTTGGCGGCCGCCGCCTGACCGCGGCCCGCCGGACGCGCGGGCGCGCCGCCGCCTCCGCTGCCGCCGATCCGGTCGAGATCGAGCGTGGTCGCGCGCAGGTCGGCATTGACGGTCGTCCGGCCGGTCAGCCGGGCATCGATCGATCCGTCGAGCGCCTGGCCGTTCAGCACGAGGTTGCCCTTGTAGGCGGCCGATTGCGGCATGCCTTTGGATGCGCCCGGCAGCGACAGGGTGCCGGTCGCCTTCACGCTCTGGCCGGCCATGTTGATGGCGACATCGCGCAGGGTGAGCTGCTCGATCGTGCCGGCGATGCCGCCGCTGGCGCTCACCGCGCCGAGGTCCGACGGCGCCGTGGTGCCCGCGACCTTCAGCACGCGGCTGAGATCGGGTGCCTCGAAGTTGAAGGCGATGTCCGGCCGCGGCATCGGCGCTGAATAGTTGGCGACGCTGCCGCGCACCGCGAGTCGCCCGCCCCCCAGGTTCGAGATCTTGATGTCGTTCAGCCGCAGCGTACTGCCCTGCAGCGCCACGTCGACATCCACTCCCTGGATCGTCTCCTTGTTGTAGATGAGCCTGGCCACCCTGGCCTTGAGGCCGACCGAAGGTCCCACGACAGCCGGCGCGGACGCCGGCCCGGTGGCGGCCGAAGACGGCGTTGCCGGCTTCTGCTGTGCCGGCGTCTTCACCAGGAAGGAGTCGAGATCGAGCGTATCGAGAGAAACGCTTGTCACGATCGACAGCGGCACGCCGAACGTGACGGTCACGCCACCGCTGCCCTTGAGATCGTCGAGCTCGAAGACCGCATCGCTCACCTGCACGTTGCCGCCGGTCGAGGACATGCGGCCACGCAGGCTGAGCCTTTGCAGCTTGGACGGCGGGACTGACGAGACGTCCACGGCGAGCCACGCGAGCGTCTCGCGCAGCTTGGGGCCGACCAGGCTGAACTGGCCGGTGACGCCCGGCCGAGCCGCATCGCCCGTCAGGGTCGATTGCGCCTGCAGGACCATGTCGCCCGGCAAGGTCGCGGCGAGCTTCGGGACGGCGACGGCACCGCCTTTGGCCTCGAGTTCGAGTGCGACGTTCCGGACCGGCTGCTTGTTGTAGATCACCTCGCCGAGTTCGAAGGCGAGCTTGGCATTGAGGTCGCCGAAGAAGCCGCCGCCGGATGCGTTGGTATTGCCCGGCGCGGCCGGTGCCGCCTGCGGTGCAGGCGACGTCGCCGGCGATGAAGGCTGCTGGAGCGCGGCCAGCCAGCGGTCGAGATCGAGCTTCGGGACCGAAAGCTTGCCCTCGACGCCGAGTTTGGGCTTCAGCGTGACCGCAAGCGTGCCGGAACCGCTGTCCTGGCCCAGCGCCATCTTGAAGTCGCGCGCGGCAAAGGCGGTCTGCGAGACGTCGATGGCGCCGTCGAAGGTGAACTTGCCGGCGAGCAAGGGCGGCAGGGGCGGTTCGGGCTGGCCCGAGAGCTTGACCAGCGTGCCGACGAAGGTCGTGAGCGAATCGGCCGAGACCGAGGCGATCCCGGAAACCTTTGCCGCCGCGCCCAGCTCGCTCAGCGTGCCCTTGAAGCCGAGCTTGCCGCCGCCGGCCTGCAGGGTGACGTCGGCGCTATGGCCGTTGGCACCGCGCGCGCCGACCGCGAGATCGAGCTTGAGCGGCGCGCCGTTCACGGTGGCGCCGCCCGCCAGAGTATAGGGTCCGTCGATGGAGCCGACCGACGCCGAGAAGTTGGCCTTCTCGCCAACCACGGACAGGCCCGCCTTCGAATCGCTGAAAATCAGCGTGCCGTTGTCGATGGTAAGCCGGCCGAGCGACAGCGGCCGCGGCGAGCTTGGCTTGGCGGCGGCGGGCTTCGCTTCGGCGACCGACGGCGCGAACTCCCAGTTCGGCTTGCCCGCGGCGTTGATCTCCAGAACGATCTTCGGCTCGACCAGCGTCACCTCGCCGACCTCGATCCTGCCGACGAGCAGGGCAAGCAGGGAGGGCTGCACGGTGACCGACTTGACCTCGACCATGTTGGCGTTCTTCGAGCCGGCGGCGTTGAAGAACTTCACGCCCGTCACGGAAACGGTCGGCGTGGGCAGCAGCGAGAGCGAGATGGGTCCGTCGATCACGAGGTCGCGGCCGGTCGCGGTCTTCACCTGCGAAACGATCAGCGGCTTGTAGGAATTGATGTCGATCAGCGCGGGCGCCGCGACGACGAGGGCGACCAGCAGGGCAACGATGCCACCGCCGCCGATCAGGAGACGCTTGCGGGTGGTTGGTGTCATGGCGGGCTCCCCGATCCGGCTCGTCCAAGACTAGCGCATCGGTGCCAAGCGCGGCATAGAGAAATCCATGGCCGAGATCCTGAACCTGCGACGCGCCCGCAAGGACAAGGCGAAACGCGAACGCGAGACGGAAGCCGACGCCAACCGCCGCCGCTTCGGCCGTACCCGCGCGGAGAAAGAAGCCGACAAGGACGCGGCGGAACGCACCGTGCGCACGCTCGACGGCAAGCGGCTCGAGCCGGAGAAAGACTGACCGCGACTGACGCCAGCAAAAACCTCCGTCGTCCTGAGCGGAGTGAGCGCAGCGAACGCAGTCGAAGGACCTCTTTTCTCTGCGAAACGTCATGCGCCGGAAAAGAGGTCCTTCGACTGCGCCCGCCCCTCGGACGACGTCGCTCAGGACGACGGCCAATTTGATTGTCGCCTAACGTGCTGGGCGGTTGATCGCCAGTCGCTCGAAGAAAGTGCGTGTGCTCTGGTCGGCGCCCGGCCCGGCTACCGCGCGCACGTTGGTAAGTTCCAGCCGCCGTCCGCTGACGGCGTCGATCAGCACGGGATCGAGCGGCGTGTTGCCGGCGCGGTCGACAAGATCCATCGGCCGGCCGTCGCGCGAAGCGGCGCCGAACCGGTCGCCCCACTGCTTGAGCCCGACGATCACGGTGAACAGCGCCGCGCCTTTTTCGGTAAGACGATATTCGTGGCGAAGCGGACGCTGGCGATAGGCGATCTTGCGGAAGACGCCGGCCTCCACGAGTTTCTTCAGTCGCGCGGTCAAGACGTTGCGCGCGATGCCGAGATTCTCCTGGAAATCGTCGAAGCGGCGCACGCCGTAGAAGGCGTCGCGCACGATCAGCAGCGTCCACGGCTCACCGACCACGTCGAGCGCCGACGCGATCGAGCAGTTCATCTGTTCATAGGAGGTACGCCGCATGACCGAAAGTATAGGGCGACGAACGCGCGACGCAATCTAGGGACGCGGCCCGAGCCTCAGGATGAGATAGCCGACGATCGCCGACAGCAGCGATCCTGCAAGAACACCCAGGCGAACCTGGGACTCGAACTGGGGATCGGGAAATGCCAGCGTGCCGATGAACAGGCTCATCGTGAAGCCGATGCCACCGAGGATCGAGACGCCATAGAGCGACCGCCATGATCCGCCGGCAGGCATCGACGCAAGGCCGAGAGCGATCAGCAGTCCCGCGCCCAGCACGATGCCGACCTGTTTGCCGATGAAGAGGCCGGCCATGATACCGAGCGGAATTGGCGCGGCGAGGGCGGCCAGGGACAGGCCCGCGAGCGAGAGGCCCGCACTGGCGAAGGCGAAGACCGGCATGATGAACCAGGCCGACCACGGCTTCAGAACATGTTCGAGCCAGATCGCGGGCCGGGCCTCGTCGGCCTCTCCGGCCGACTTCAGGGGGATGAACATGGCGAGCGCGACGCCGGCGAGCGTCGCATGCACGCCGGACTTCAGGACGGCCAGCCAGAGCACGGCACCGACGAGGAGATACGGCGCGAGGCGGCGTACGCCGAAACGATTGAGCGCCGCCAGAACCACCAGGCAGAGCCCGGCCACGACGATCGACACGACCGAAAGCTGGCTCGTGTAGAACACGGCGATCACCAGGATGGCGCCGAGATCGTCGACGATGGCCAGCGTCGTGAGGAACACCTTGAGAGACAGCGGCACGCGACTGCCCAGTGCCGCCAGTACACCGAGCGAAAACGCGATGTCGGTCGCCGCCGGGATCGCCCAGCCACGCAGCGCCACCGGATCGGACCAGTTGAAGGCGGCATAGAGTGCGGCCGGCACGACCATGCCGCCAACGGCGCCGGCGATCGGCAGCGCCACCTGCGAGGGCCGCGAGAGTTCGCCTTCGACGACCTCGCGCTTGATCTCGAGGCCGACGAGCAGGAAGAAGACGGCCATCAGCCCGTCGTTGATCCAGAGCAGCAGCGGCTTGTAAACGCCGAAGCCCTGATGCTCGTAACCCACCTTCGCGCCCAGGAACTGCTGGACCGCGTCCCGCAGCGGCGAGTTCGCCAGCACCAGGGCCAGGATCGCGGCGCCGAGCAGGGGAAGCGCCGAGGCTGCCTCGCTGTCGATGAACGCCTTGAACCTGTTTCCTGCCTTGTGTGCAGCCACGTCGCCCCCTCAAATGCAGAGCGCCCGGGTCTTGCGACCCGGGCGCTCGTTAGTCAGTCGCTCCGGTAGGGCTAGTCGCGGGACTGGCCCATGAAGCTCATCAGGAACTGGAACAGGTTCACGAAGTCCAGGTAGAGGCTGAGAGCGCCGAAAACGGCGACCTTTTCGATCATGTCCGTGCCCCAGGCCTCGGAGTACTGTTCCTTGATCTTCTGGGTGTCGTAGGCGATCAGGCCCGAGAAGATCAGCACGCCGGCGGCCGAGATGATGAAGCTCATCGTGCCCGACGGCCAGATCATGTTGACGATACCGGCCAGGATCAGGCCGATCACGCCCATGAACAGGAACTTGCCCATGGCCGTCAGGTCACGCTTCGTCGTGTAGCCGTAGAGGCTCAGCGCGCCGAAGGCGGCGGCCGTCACGAAGAAGGTGCGCGCGACGCTGGCACCCGTGTAGCGGAACAGCACGAGCGACAGGCTGACGCCCATCAGGGCCGTGACCGTCCAGTAGACCGCCTGTACCGCAGCGGTGCTCATCTGAGCAGCGCGGAACGAGACGAGCAGCAGCAGGCCGAGCGGCGCGAAGATCGCGATCCAGCCCAGCATGTTCAGTCCGACGACGCGACCCGACTGAACCTGGAAGAACAGGCTGGCGAGTTCCGGCGAGCTGAACAGACCGAAAGCCACGATGCCCGACAGCGCGAGCCCCGAAGCCATGTAGTTGTACACCCGCACCATGTGGGCGCGGAGACCGACATCAAACGACGCCTGGTCGGCGACTGTGCCGGCGCGGTTGAAGGTGCCGAAGTTCGGATTTGCCATTTGGTTTTCAAGCCTCCAAGGGGGCCTCGTTTGCCGAGCCCCTTCGACGGATAATCTGGGGTCGCAGCGCGACTGAATCAATAGCCAAGACACCCCAGCGGGATTCCAATTTGGACCCGTTCCGGGGAATAATTAGCTCACTCGTTGCGCAACAAGGCAAGGGGTCTTTGCCGCAATGCCGCCAAAGTTCCCGCCAGCCCGAACGCCAGGGTGAGCGCCATGGCCCCCAGCGCAACCGCCACGGCCACCGTCGGCAGGAACGTCCATTCGAGGTTCATCAGGCGGCGGACCACCAGATAGGCCGCCAGCGTGCCGACGCCCAGGGCCGCCACGGCGGTCGCGAGGCCGAGGAAGGCGAACTCCCAGGCGAAGGTCCCGGCGATGCGGGCCCGGGTCGCGCCCAGGACCTTCATGACCACGGCCTCGTGGACGCGCCGGCGCTGGGTGGCGAGCATCGCCCCCGCCAGCACCAGTACGCCCGCCAGGATGCTGAGGAAGCCGATGACCCGGCTGGCCAGGCCGATATTGCCCAGCACGCCGGCGGCGGTCTCGATGGCGTCGCGGATGCGCACCACGGTGACGTTGGGGAACTGGTCGGTGACCGCCTTGAAGATCGCGTCCTCCGCATCGGGCGTCGACTTCACCGTGGCAAGGAAGGTGTGCGGTGCCTTGTCGAGCGTGCCGGGCGAATAGACGAACACGAAGTTGATGGAGAGCGTCGTCCATACGATGCGTCGCAGCGAGGCGATCTTGGCCTCGATGTCGCGGCCGAGAATGTTCACCGTGATCGTATCGCCCAGTCCCAGCCCGAACTGCTTCGCGAGGTTCTCGTCGAAGGAAATGAGCTGCGGCCCCCGATAGTCGGGCGGCCACCACTCGCCCTCCACGATCCGGGACCCCTCGGGCGGCGTCGCGGAATAGGTCACGCCGCGATCGCCCTCGACCGCCCAGCGCGCATCGGAAGGCACGGCAACCTCGCCGATCGGCTTGCCGCCGATCTTGACGATGCGGCCGCGCAGCGACGGTACCTTGTCGAGAGCACCGGCGCCCGGAATGGCGGCGATGGCCTTTTCGAAGGCCGGCATCTGGCTCGACTGGATGTCGACGAAGAAGAAGGCCGGGGCGTCCCCGGGGATGCGTTGCGTCAACTGCTCGCGCAGATTGCCCTCGATCAGGGCCGTGGCCACCAGCACGGTGAGGCCGAGCCCCAGCGAGAGCATGACGATCGGCGTCGGCGCGCCCGGCCGGTGCAGGTTGGCCAGCGCCAGACGGAGCGCCGCATACTTCGGCTTGCCGATCCTGGCCGCGGCCAGCATCAGCAGCCGGGCCAGCAGCGGGAAGGCGATGAACGCACCGACCGAGCCCAGCACGAAATAGGCCGCGATGCGGCGGCTGTCGGCGGTGAAGACGGTGAAGGCTGCGAGCGCCATGGCCACGGCGGCGATCACCAGCGCGTCGCGCCAGGCCAGCCGGCCGCCCTGCTGCACCACGGCGCCGCGCATCAGCGTCGCGGCCGACACGCTGCGCGCCTGCATCAACGGCACCAGCGCGAACAGCAGCGAGACGAGCAGGCCGAATCCGGCAGCGGTCGCCAGCGGCCCGGCGTAGAGGGCGACGCGCGCGCGCACCGGCAGGACGTCGGCGATCATCGATTGGGCGACGAACGGCAGCGCCGCGCCGATCACCAGCCCGATCCCGACGCCCAGCGCCGTCAGGGCGGCGAGCTGTATGAAATAGGTGGCGAAGACCAGCCGCTCCGGCGCGCCCATGCATTTCAGGGTGGCGATGGTCCGCAGGCGGGCCGCGAGGAAGCTCGAAACGGCATTGCCCACGCCCACGCCGCCGACCAGCAGCGAGGCGAGGCCGATCAGGCCGATGAACTGCGTCAGGCGATCGAGCCAGAAGCGGATGCCCCCGCCGGCATCGGCGAGGCCCCTCACCCGCCAGCCGGCATCGGGAAAGCGCGCCTTCAGGGCCTCGATGACCGCGCGATCCGACCGGCCGGGAGGCAGGCGCAAGCGATATTCCCAGGTGAGCAGGCTTCCGGGCTGCACCAATCCCGATTCGACGGCGGCGTCCAGCGGGATCATCAGGCGCGGGCCGAGGCTCGCGAAGGCATTGAGGCCGCGGTCGGGCTCGCGGGCGATGATGCCGCGAACCTCGACGGCCACGTCGCCGATCCGCAGCATGTCGCCGGGCGCCATGTTCATGCGGCGCAGCGCCGATTCCTCGACGGCGGCGCCCCAGATTCCGTCGCGCTTGCCCATCGCGTTCGCCAGCGTGCCGCCATCGGCCAGTTCGATCTTGCCGTAGAGCGGATAGGCCGGCTCGACCGCCTTGAGCTGCACCAGCGTCGGCCGGCCGTCGGACTTGGTCGGACGTGCCATCGCGCGGCTGTCGAGCCAGCGCACCATCTGGCCCTGCTCCCGCATGAACGCCATCTGCTCCGGCGTGGCCTCGCGATAGAGCAGCGAGATCGCGACATCGCCGCCCAGGATCTCGCGGGCGTCGGCGCGCAGACCCTCTTCTACGGCGCGGCTGAAGGACAGGATCGCGGCGATGGCGCCGACACCCAGCGCCAGGCAGGCGATGAACAGCCGGAAGCCACCGAGGCCGCTGCGCATCTCGCGGCGGGCGAGGCGGAAGGCGAGGCTCATGATCCGGCTGTCACTGGGCGGCGAGCGCGCGCGGGCGGTCGTCGGCGACCAGAAGGCCGTCGGCGATGCGCAGCACGCGGTCGCAGCGCTCGGCCAGGCCCATGTCGTGGGTGATCAGGATCAGGGTCGTGTTGTCGGTTCGCGCCACCTCGAACAGCAGATCCATCACCTGCTTGCCGGTGGCGCCGTCGAGATTGCCGGTCGGCTCGTCGGCCAGCATGAGTTTCGGCCGGCCGACGAAGGCCCGGGCCACGGCCACGCGCTGCTGCTCGCCGCCCGAGAGTTGCGCCGGATAGTGGCCGATGCGATGGCCGAGGCCGACGCGTTTCAGCGCGGCTTCGGCCTGTTCGAAGGCGTCGGAGCGCCCGGCGAACTCCAGCGGCAGCGCCACGTTCTCGTGCGCCGTCATGGTCGGAATGAGATGGAAGCCCTGGAAGACGATGCCGATATGATCGCGCCGCAGCCGCGCCCGGTCGTCATCGCCCATCGGGCCCATGTCCTTGCCCACGACCTCGACCCGACCGGAGGTGGCGCGCTCGAGCCCGCCGGCCACCATCATCAGGCTCGACTTGCCGGCACCCGAAGGACCCACCACCGCCGCAATCTCGCCGGCTGCGATGTCGAGAGTGATGCCACGCAGGATATTGACCGTGCCTGCGTCACTCGCCATGTCGAGATGCACGTCGGTCAAGCGAACGATGGGAAGCGGCTCGGCCAAGCGGGCTCCTGGGACAGGTATGATGAAACTGCAAACTCGATATGGTGGTTTTACGGCAGCGGTCAATTCACGGATCGCGGCGTTCCTGGCGATTGTCCTGTCCCTTGCGGTCGCGACGGGTGCCGCAACGGTGCATGCACAAACCGAGCCGGTGAAGCTCGCGATCCTGGGAGACAGCCTGGCGGCGGGTTATGGGCTCGCACCCGCGCAGGCGTTCCCCACGCGGCTGCAGGCGGCGCTCAAGGACAAAGGCCGCAACGTCACCGTCATCAACCACGGCGTCTCGGGAGACACGACGGCCGGCGGACTGGAGCGGATCGACTGGATGATGGCCGACAAGCCCGACATCGTGATGGTCGAACTGGGCGGCAACGACATGCTGCGCGCCCTCGATCCGGGCGCGACCGAGCGCAATCTCGACGCCATCGTCGGCAAGCTGAAGCAGGCCGGCGCCACGGTCTGGCTGGTCGGCATGCTGGCGCCGCGCAACTTCGGCTCCGAGTACGTCCAGCAGTTCGACGGCCTCTACAAGAAGCTCGCCGACAAACACGGCGTGCCGCTCTATCCCTTCTTCCTCGACGGCGTGGCTCAGGATCCCGCGCTCAACCAGCCCGACGGGATCCATCCCAACGCCAAGGGAGTCGACGTCATCGTCGAGCGCATCCTGCCCTTCGTGACGAAGAATCTTGACGATGCCGCGTCTGTTCGTCGCCCTGCCCGTCCCTGACGAGATCGCCGACGCGCTGTCGGCGCTGCAGTCGGGCGTGCCCGATGCGCGGTGGGTACCGCAGGAGAATCTGCACGTCACGTTGTGCTTCGCGGGCGAGGTTCAGGGCGGCACGATGCGCGACTTCGAGGAGGAGCTCGCTGACATCGCCGGCCCGCCCTTTTCCGTGACGATCGCCGGCGTCGACCAGTTCAGCAGCGGCAAGCAACCCCGCGCGCTGGTCGCCCTGGTCGAACGCAGCGAGCGACTCGACTGGCTGCAGCAGAAAGTAACGGCAGTCGCGCGCAACTGCGGCATCGAGGTCGAACGCCGCAAGTACCGCCCGCACGTGACCCTGGCGCGTTTCCCCGTCGGTGCCGAGACCGGCCATCACATCGCGCAATTCATGGCGAGCCACGGGACTTTCCGCCTGGAGCCCTGGGTGGCCGAGCACTTCACACTCTATTCGAGCCGCACCGGCCGCGGCGGACCGATCTACACGGCCGAAGCGGAGTATCCGCTGACGTTCTGATCATAAAAGAAAAAGGTCCCTCACTTCGTTCGGGATGACACCCTTTCTTGCATCAGCGCACTGCGCCGATCTCAACAAAATTGTCATCCCGAACGAAGTGAGGGACCCTTCGCTTTCTCTCCTCACAAGAACGTCAGCAGCCGCCGCGGATTGCCGACCAGGATGGCGTCGATCTCGGCCTCGCTGTAGCCGCGCTTCTTCATCATCGGCACGACGTTGCGGAAGATATGGCCATAGCCGTGGCCGCCGAAGCTGGCGAGGCGCGTGCGGTAGCAGATGTCGTGGCTGATCACGACGCGCTCGAGATGGCCCGCCTCGATCAGCGCGCGGATCAACCGGAGCCGCGTCGCATCGTTGGGCATGTCGATGTCCGACAGGCCGTAATAGCTCGACTCCTGGCCGAACAGGTCGAACTCCACCGTCACGCCCGATTCGGCCAGCTTCAGCAGGCGCGGCTCGTCGAAGACGGTGCGGTCGATGTGGCTGATGACGATGCGCTCGGTCGGGAACCCCGCGGCTTTCGCGAAATCCGCGATCTCCTGAGGCTGGTCGGGGTCGCGCCCGGGATGGACGTTGATCGCGGCACCGGTCTCGGTCGCGGCGATGAACGCGCCCCGCATCACGCGCTTCTCGGTGTCGGTCCACGGCGACTGGCAGCCGATCTCGCCGATCATGCCGGCGCAGACGTCGGTGCCCCAGGCGCCGTCGTGGATCTGGCCGATCATCTCGGCGGCGAAGTCCTCGACCGAGCGATCGTGGTTCTTCGGATCCTGGTAGTCGTTCACGTAATAGCCGCAGCCCATCACGAGATGGACGCCCGTGCCGGCGGCGATGCGGCGCAAGCCATTCGGATCGGGCGAGAGGCCGCCGCACGACAGTTCGACGATGGCGTCGCCGCCCTCGTGCTTCATCATCGCCACCTCGCGGGTGGCGATGTCCTCGAGGTCGAGCATGTACTTGCGGCCGGCGCGCTTGATGCCGCGGCCGTAGTTGATCTGCCAGGTATTCTCCAGCGTGATCTCGGGGCCGAGATCGTTGTCGGAGCGCGTGCCGGGCGGGCGGATGTCGCACAGCACATGCTCGTGCATCAGCGTGCGCCCCAGCTTCCCGGGCTCGATCGGCCCGAGAACGGTCTGGATCTTTCCCTTCAGGTCGGGGCGGCTCATTGCGGCTCCAGCTTGGCGGCCTCGACGACCTTCTTCCATTTCGCGTACTCGGCGGTCATGTGCTTGGAGAGGTCTTCCGAGGATCCGCCCAGTTCGGCGGCACCGGCGTCGCGAATCTTCTTGATCACGTCCGGCTGTTTGGACGCCTTCACCAGCTCGTCCGAGAGCTTCTTCACGATCTCCGGAGGCGTGCCGGCCGGCGCGGCCACGTACCACCAGGGCGCGGCGTCGAAGCCCGCGAAGCCCTGCTCGGCGATGGTCGGCGTGTCCGGCAGCGCGAACCAACGCTTGCCCGAGCTCACGCCCAACGCCCGGAGGGTTCCGGACTGAATGTGCGGCAGGTAGGGCGGCAGGTTGTCCATTGTGCTGGGGATGTGCCCGGCCAGCAGGTCCTTCAGTACCAGCGAGCTGCCGCGATAGAC